>JAEUHD010000274.1 GCA_016793645.1 Verrucomicrobiales bacterium | reverse complement strand
GCCCGTCCTCCCCAACGCACCCACCGGGAAATCATGTGCGGAGCATACTCGACCCAGCCCCCGACGGAGGAGCGGGAAAACGGATGACCGGAGACTGCGCCGTTACCCGGGCGCCAGTGGCCATCGAAGCGACTGGAGATGAATCTGAATCCGCTCCTCGGCTACCGTGCCGGGAGAGATTGACATCAACCTGCACGGCGCCACCGGGACATCGTCTCCAACCAGCGACTTCCCCTGCGTCACCGAATGCACGTTTGAAGCTCCCCTTACCGGGCGGCTCGCCAATCAACGACCTTGAGGCCTGGGACACGATGGAGGGCGACATCACTGCTGACCAGGGTCAGGCCGCCGGCCAGGGCGGTGGCGGCAATCTGGCAATCGGCCAGGGCGATGCCGAGGCCCTTGGCTTCCATCCGGGCGCGAAGGACTCCGGCCCGCTCGGCGGACTCAGCCTCAAAAGGCAGGATGGTAATGCCTTTGAGGAAGGCATCGACCGCAGCGGTGAGCTTTGGCGATTGCCGACGGGAGGCGCCGTACCGGAGTTCCATGGCGGTGACCGCGCTGATGGCCAGGTCGGACGGTTCTGCTTTCTGGATGTGCCGCACCACCGGATCCAAGCCGCGCAGCTAGTCGCTGACGGTGCAGGTATCCGGAAGGATTTTCACGCGAAGGGATCCCGGGCCGGCTCGTCCCTGCCCGGACGCTCGATCGGCTGATTCCAGGCACCTGCACTGGCAAGGAAGGCGGGGGACCAGGCATTGGCCACCGGCTCAATGACGATGGTGTTGCCCTCCCGGCGCTCACGGACGCGCGTGCCCAAGGCCAGGCGGCAGTTGCCGACCAGGCGGACGGCGAGACTGTTGCCCACTTTGAAAACCACCGTTTCGCTGCTCACCCGAGCAGGCTATCCATTGAGGATATCCTTTCCAGTCTGGAACACGAATCCACTCCTGCGATGATAACGAGGGCCGCTTCTCGACGTGCTGACCCGATGGGTTGATCGCTGGCAACAGGCGCAGAATCGTGTCCCTGCAAAACAGCGTACTCCCGCAGTCCCGCCCCCGCCCCATCCGCCCGCCCCAACGCACCCACCCGGAGATTATTCACGAACTCTATCCGACCCACGCCCCGAATGGGGAGCCGAGAAATGGAATGCCGACCTTCCGGCCGGCTCCTGTCTCCGGAGCCAATTCAAAACCGATGTCCTCGTCGGCGTTCTTCCTGAACATCTACGGTTCCAGTGCGCACTCTCAACGGATATAAGAGCCTACAGCCTTATTGAGACGACTTCAGAAAAATTTCCTTTCGGTGGTAGTCAAGGAACTGCCGCTGGTCTCCGTTGAATGCATGGGTGAAATGCCGCCGATCCAACGCTACGCCCATCCGCGGTAATGACTCCGGATCAGCCACTGGGGATATTAGAACCTCACCGTCATCCCCAAAGCTGATGAATCCACGATCGAAAAGATGATCGATAGAGGGTGTCAGTAGTAAACCATTGGCCCCAGTTAACCGCTCCTCGTCCGTGGATTCACGCCACGGCTTGATGTGACTCGCCACCAGATGGGTCGGATTCGAAACTCCGGTGATTCGGCATTGGAACTCCATTCGGGTCACGTTCTCTTTAAAGCGACCCTGCCCACGACGAGCCTGTATCAGGGCCTTTCGAGTCGTTTCCGGAATGAAAGTGCTGTTCTCAATACGCCTCTGAAGCAAATCCTCCCACTCCAAAAGTACGACCGGATCGGCGATGGAGGACCCACCCACTTCATGGACCTGAGCCGCATCTAACAACCCCAACATCCGAGGCTCAGCCAACTCCAATAGCCTGCGCGCAAACACTTGGGAGATCTCCGCCAGATAAGCTCCTTGATTGCCGTGACCATTTGGTTGGATTGGAGAATACCTCTGAGGAAGGAGCGGAGCAAGTTGGTCTGCCACCGCCACAATTCGAAGGGGATGCAGGAAACGCTGAAAGCCAACATCCACCCGCCAGCCCCGTTGATCCCATAATTCTCCTACCTTCCCAAACTCGTCCGGGCGCGGGCAGGAATAACAGGGCAACTTGGCAACTCCAACCGCCTGCAGATGGGCGTCGGCAAAGGAAAAGACCAGATCACCCCGCTGCACCTCTCGCAGGGTTTCATAGAAATGGTTTCGAGACCCGTCCTTCTTCCGTTTTGGGCACCAAATGTAGTTACCACCCACCTCTTCGGTGAACGTCTGCTTATGGTTGACCCACCAGAAGCGCATTAAATCCTCGTTCCCTTCGAGCGGATTCCGCGAGGTTCCACTACTGGGCCTTCACTATCGCTCGCCCACGACGAGTTCGCATCACCACTTTGACCGGCGCGCAAGAACAACTTTTGCGCCGTTTGATATGGATCGGCTTTCCAAAAAGAAAGGACCCAAGTGACCGCTGCTGCGGAATCGCGAGTCCTCAGGACCAGCCGAACTTTCGGAAAATGTGATTGGTTTGAATGGGAGTATCTCAAGCGTTCTGGGTCGGGTCGAAATTGCGAATCAGGTTTCCAAACCTCAAGTGAGTGTATCCGGGGGAGTTGGGCGGCATCAAGCCGTTACCCGCCCCTCGAGTACCCCTTCCCAGGCCGATCATTGAAGACGCTCACAGAGTCGCGGTTTTCAAATCCCGCCTCGGTCGGCCCATTTTCACGAGAACCCTCTATACGGTGGGACTTTTACTGGTGACCTGAATTGGCCCGGTCGTCGCGGCCCTCTGCGGAGAAGCCCCGGCCTCGCCTCCTCGGCCACCATTTAAATCCCTCGCCCAGGACCCCTCAGAGTTTCCGTACCGTCTTCAAAGCTGGCTCGGAAACGGGTTGGGTCTTGAGCATCGGATGCGGCTTCGCTTCCATGTGGACGCTTTCCCATCGCATGAATTCACTTCCGATTCTTCGCCTCGCGGCGCTGGCTTCCCTGATCACCGTGGCGGGCTTGGTCCGGGCCGACCCCATTCCGGCGGAGTACCGGATCGGCGGGTTCGCCATCGGCTGCCAGGCCTACACGTTCAACCGGTTCACCGCGTTCGAGGCGATCGAGAAGACCGAGGCGGCGGGCGGCAGGGTGATCGAGTTCTACCCCGGTCAGGCGCTCAGCCCGGAGGATCGCACGACCAAGGTGAGCCACGAGATGCCCGCCGAGGCCCTCCAGAAGCTTCAGGAGAAGCTCCGCAAACACGGAGTCAGGGCGGTCAACTATGGCGTGGTCACCATCCCGAAGGAGGCCCCGGCGGCCCGGAAACTCTTCGAGTTCGCCAAGGGACTCGGCCTCTACGCCCTCACCACCGAATCGACCGATGCGATCGACACCTTCGAGCCGCTGGTGAAGGAGTTCGACATCCGGGTGGGCTTCCACAACCACGCCCAGCAACCCCAGAATCCCGCCTACAAGGTCTGGGATCCCAAATGGGTGGCGGATCTCGTCCGCAACCGCGACCCCCGCATCGGCGCCTGCGCCGACATCGGCCACTGGCAGACCAGCGGCATCCGGGCGGTCGATGGACTCCGCATCCTCGAGGGGCGCGTGATCTCCCTGCATGCCAAGGAGCGCGAAAGGCTGGGTCCCGGGCAGCATGACCTGATCTTCGGGACGGGTTCGACCGACATGGGCGCGGTCCTCGCCGAACTGCGCCGCCAGAAGTTCGACGGCAACATCAGCTGCGAGTACGAGTTCAACTGGGATCATTCCGTGCCGGATGTGGCCCAGTGCATCGGATTCGTCCGCGGCTGGAGCGCCGGCACGAGGTGATTCCGCCTTCGCCAAGGCTTCGGCGGGACGAACGTCGCGAGCGACGTTTGGAGCCGCCTGTTCCGCAATTCCGTGGCCGGAGCGCATTGGTTCTCGCGGACCGCCTGAAGGCGGGACTAC
>JAEUHD010000158.1 GCA_016793645.1 Verrucomicrobiales bacterium | reverse complement strand
TTGGGTACTTCGGATAGACCTTCCACGCGCGCCGTCAGGCTCTACCGCCACAGTGTGGTTGACCGTTGGGCTTCGTCGTCACTAGCAGACTCGCCCGCCATGGTCGGCCTCGCTGCCTGTTCGTGTTCCTACGGTCGCGTGGTCGCCTCCAGCCCCTTCGCGCCGGTCCCTCACGGTTCCGACCTGGCCTTCAGCTTCAGTTAGCGTCAACTCTCCTGTATGGGCTCCTTTCATCCCACTGACCTATCCAAGCGCCAAGCGCCCTAGTGCAGGCTTTAGCCTGTCCCCCGGAACGCCATGCCAGCCGCTGGGCGGCGGGAAGCAGCCTAAAGGCTGGACTACCAACTGGGGCAGTGTCGGGCTGCGCCCGACCACCCCCTTCCCGCGGAAATCCATTGGACAACGGTCCACCCCACTCAACAGTGGTCGCGGCTTGAACGACGTCCCTTCACCCAAAAGTTCCCGCCCCCGCCGACGAGGTCCCTGGATCATCGTGGGGATCACGATCCTGCTCCTCACCCTCCTGCAGGTGCCGGCCGACTTGGACCGCAACTTCCGGGCCTGGCTCAACCTCGCGGCCGTGCTGCTGGGGGCGATCCTGATGCTGCTTTGGCTTCTGTTCGGCAGCGGACTCCAATGGTGGAAGCGACTCGCATGGTTGGGAGCAATCGTCGCCGTTGTTCTCGTCATCAAGGGGACCACCCGACCCGAGAACGCCGGAAGCGGGACGGGAATTCCCAAGTTGGTGTGGCGGTGGTCCCCCACCAAGGATGAAGCCTTCGCCCGCGCCCGCATCCAGACACCCACCCCTTCGCCCGCGTCCACAGCCGCCCGTGCCCCGGACCTCCAATATCAATTTCCCCAGTTCCTCGGCCCCCAGCGCAACGGCCGGGTGGAGGGGGCCCGTCTGGCCCGCGACTGGAACTCTTCGCCTCCCCGCGAACTCTGGAGGATTCCCGTGGGACTCGGCTGGTCCGGATTCGTGGTCGCCCGCGGACTGGCCATCACCCAGGAACAGGCCGCCGAGGACGAACTCGTCACCGCACGGGCCCTGCGCACGGGAGCCCTGGTTTGGGCCCACACCAACCACGCCCGCTTCACGGAGTTCCTCGGTGGGGATGGTCCCCGCGCGACTCCCACCCTCACCAGCAATCGCGTGTACGCCTTCGGCGCGACCGGATTCCTCAACTGTCTCGACCTCGACACCGGACGCCGGATTTGGACCGTCGATGTTCTCAAGACCAACCACCTGAACAACGACACCTGGGGCAAGAGTTCCGCGCCCCTGGTGACCGGGGGGAAGGTCATTGTCAGTGGAGGAACGGATCCGGAGAAGGGCTGGCTGGCGTATGACGCCAGGACCGGACAGTTGCTGTGGTCCGGGGACAGCGAGACGGCCAGCTACGCCTCCGCTTCGGAAGCCACGCTGGGAGGACGGCGACAAATTCTGGTGGTCGGGAAGCAGGGAGTTGCCGGACTGGACCCCGACAGCGGGCGCGCCGGATGGCGTTTTGCGTGGGGCAGCGACAAAAATCCCAAGTGTTCCCAGCCCGTCGTTCTCGAGGACGATCGAGTCTTCCTTTCGGCGGGCTACGGAGCCGGCTGCGTCCTGATCCAGGTGAAGCCGACAGCCGACGGTTCGCTCGCCGCTACCGAGCTTTGGCGCGGCAAGTCGATGAAGACACAGTTCAACAATGTCGCCGCGCTCGGGGGAAATCTGTACGGGCTCGATGATGGATTGCTCGCCTGCGTGGACGCGTCCACGGGCAAGCGCCTGTGGAAGGACGGCCGCTATGGATCCGGCCAGAGCCTGCTGGTGGACGACCTGATCCTCGTTCAGTCCGAGCCCGGATTCGTCGCCCTGGTCGAGGCCCGTCCGGACACCTATCGCGAACTGGGACGCATCCCCGCCCTCAGCAGCAAGACCTGGAACAACCCAGCCCTCGCCGGACCGTTTCTACTCGTGCGCAACGACCAGGAGGCGGTGTGCTACGAAGTCCCGACGATGCCGTAGGGCTTTACGTCCCGAGGGATTCCACCACCTTCTGGAGCACCGCGGGATCCATCTCGATCAGGTGGGACCGTTCGGGGAACCGTCCTTGCTGGACATCCGCCACATACTCCCCAAACGCGGCGACGCGTTCCCGTTGAAGCCGGCGGTGTTCCTCCAGGAAGTTTCGATACGCCTTGGCATGTCGTGGAGGACGTTCCTCGTAGTCCCCGAGGATATCGTCGGAGAACAGGAACTGGGTGTCGCAGCCGCTCCCGGACCCAAGGGACATCAGCAGCATTCGCGTCCGGGCACACAGAATCCGCGCCAACGCGTGCGGGACGCATTCCAGTTCCGCCGCATAGGCGCCGGCATTCTCCAGGGCCTTCATTCGGACGTACAATTCCCGCGCCTCGGCCTCCGTCTTCCCGATGGCGCGATATCCGGTCCAGGTCACATGGCGCGGGACCAATCCCAGATGGCCCACCACCGGCAGTCCTTCGCGGGCCATGGCCTCGATGATTCGGGGACTGGCCGAGCAGTACACCGAGCTGGCCCCCAGTTCGAGCGCGTGAAATCCCGTCCGGATCGCCTCCTCGGCGGACGCCATGCCGTGGGGCGTGGCCGCGGACAGAAAACTGTTGGGAGCCGCCGCCACCAACCGGGGAAGACGCGCCTGCGCCTCGGGCGAATCGAAACTGCAGCTCATCAGATCCACCCCGGCCGCCTCGGCGGCCGCCGCCTCCTCCGGTGACTTCACGTGGATATGGGTGAGGCAACGCCGTCCCTTGAGCTGCTGGAGGTCGTACACCGTGTATTTTTTCCGCGGACGAAGCATGCGGGCAGCGTTCGCCAAGTCGGCATCCCCATCAATCCTTTGGTGCGCGTGAAGTCCGCGGTTCAGGGAATCGGGCATTTTTCCCTTCCGGGTCCGGGATCGCTGTGCGTGGGTCTCCGCATGTTCCTCCGGCTTCTCCAATCGCAGTGCGGGTCCTGGATCGCCGCCGCCATCCTCATGTCGGCTCCAGTCTCCAGCAGGGCGGCTGAGGGAAACTGGCCGCAATTTCGCGGTCCCAAGGGAGCCGGCATCGGGTCGGACCTCCCGGAACACTGGTCGGCCACCGAGTCGGTGGCCTGGAAGACCTCGGTTCCCGGCCGCAGTTGGTCGTCTCCGATCACCTGGGACCAGCAAGTCTTCCTCACCACGGTCGTGAACTCGGGGGAATCCGAACCGCCCCGCAAGGGCCTCTACTTCGGAGGTGACCGGCCCGAACCCCCGAAGTCGGAGCACCAATGGAGGGTGCTCAGCCTCGACCTCAGGAGCGGTGGCATCCTGTGGGACCGGACGATCCATCGCGGGGCGCCGAAGACGCCGATCCACCTCAAGGGCAGCTACGGCGCGGAAACGCCGGTCACCGACGGGAAGCACGTCTATGCACTCTTCGGAGGCGTGGGCATCTTTGCCCTCAGCGCCGACGGCACACCCGCGTGGACACATCCGCTGGAGCCGCGGGCGACCCGCTACGGCTGGGGCTCGGCGGCCTCGCTCGTCCTTCACCAAACCCGCCTTTTCTTCGTCAACGACAATGAGGATCGGTCCGAATTGGTCGCCCTCGACACCGGGACCGGACGCGAACTCTGGCGCGTGGACCGGGACGAAAAGAGCAACTGGTCCACGCCGTTCGTCTGGGAACATCCCAAAGGAACGGAACTGGTGACCACCGGAACCCGGGCTGCCCGGAGTTACGATCTCGACGGACGGGAACTCTGGTCGCTGCGGGGAATGTCGAGCATTGCCATTCCCACCCCCTGTGCAGGCGACGGACTGCTATTCGTCTCCTCCGGCTACGTAGGCGACAAACTGCGCCCGCTCTACGCCCTGCGCCCCGGCGCCCGCGGCGACCTCTCCCTGAAGTCGGGGGAAACCACCAACGCGTTCATCGCGTGGTCGGATCCGGTCGGCGGCCCCTACAATCCATCACCCGTTTACTACGAGGGACGTCTCTACGTGCTCTTTGACCGCGGACTGCTCAGCGCCGTGGACGCAAAAACCGGCAGGGTCCTGTACGACCGGGAGCGGCTTCCCGACGGCTTTGCCTTCACCGCCTCGCCCTGGGCCGCCGGCGGACGCGTCTATTGCCTAAACGAGGACGGCGCCTGTTATGTAGTGCGGGCCGGGGATTGCTTTGAACTCCTCGGGATCAACCGACTGTCCGACGATGACATGTGCATGGCCACACCGGCGATCGCCGGAAGCCAGCTCCTGATCCGGACCGCCT
>JAEUHD010000149.1 GCA_016793645.1 Verrucomicrobiales bacterium | reverse complement strand
GTCATTCAGGGTTGTCGGTGAGCGGCACGACGACAGCGTGGAGGTGGAAACGCTCACCCGTCTGGCCGGAGCGCGCACGCGCACGGTGCTGCTGCAGCTCGGCGATGAGCACATTCAACTGTCACAGTTCGTCACGCCGCCGGGTCGGCCGATTCCCTCCGATTCGAGGAGTCTTGACCATTGGTTTCAACACATCGCCATCGTCGTGAGCGACATGGATCAAGCCTACGCGCGGCTCCGCGCCGCCCGGGTGAAGCATATCTCGACTGCGCCGCAGACTTTGCCCGCATGGAATCCGGATGCCGGGGGTATCAAGGCCTTCTACTTCTCCGACCCGGAGGACCATGTGCTCGAGGTCATCTGGTTTCCGTCCGGAAAAGGGGATCCGAAGTGGCAACGGGCCGCCCTTGCCGGTTCGGAGAGTGGCGCGCCCGCTCTCTTCCTCGGCATTGACCACACGGCCATCGTGGTCAGCAACACCGACCGCAGCCTCGCCTTCTACCGGGACACGCTCGGCCTGCGGGTGGCCGGAGGTGCGGAAAACTGGGGCGTCGAACAGGAGCATCTGAACCAGGTATTCGGCGCGCGGCTCCGCATCACGGCGCTGCGAGCGGAGCGCGGCCTCGGTATTGAATTCCTAGAATACATCACCCCGCCGGGAGGCCGGGGGCTGCCGGCGGACGCCCAGGTGAATGACCTGCTGGCCTGGCGGATTCGCCTTCAAGGAGCAGTGACGAATCTTCACGCGATTCCGGGGAGCCTGATTGGGAAGACGGAAACCACCTCGCTGGTTCGCGACCCGGATGGTCACTTGCTGGAGATCCACCCATGAAATATGAGACGTCACTGGCCAGAATACTTCACGGAGGCCGCCGGCCTTGGTTTGTTCATGATCTCGGCCTGCACGTTCAGCGCGCTGCTGTTTCACCCAGCGTCACCGGCGGCGGGCGCAATCACCGACGGCTTGGCGCGCAGGACGCTCATGGGAATCGCGATGGCCCTGACCGCGATTGTCCTGATCTACAGCCCCTGGGGACAGCAGTCGGGCGCCCACTTCAATCCAGCCGTCACGCTGACCTTCCTGCGGCTCGGGAAGATCGATCCGCGCGACGCCGCAGGGTACGTCGCGGCACAGTTTCTGGGCGGCCTTTCAGGTGTGTTTCTGGCAACACGGGGACTGGCTCCGTGGATCGGCCATCCCGAGGTGAATTTCGCGGTCACTCTCCCCGGCCTCCGGGGCGTGGAGGTCGCCTGGATGGCGGAGTTCATCCTCGCCTTCCTGCTGATGACGGTCGTGCTCACGATCTCGAACACGCCCCGCATCGCCCGCTTCACCGGTATCGGCGCGGCGGCCTGCGTGTTTCTCTTCATCACCTTTGAGGCGCCCCTGTCCGGCATGAGCTTGAATCCGGCCCGGACGTTCGCCAGCGCACTAGCCGCGCGCAATTGGACGGCACTTTGGGTCTACTTTACAGCGCCCCCGGCCGGCATGCTTGCGGCCGCGGCTGTTTTCCGACGAATCCAGGGAGCCGACGCCATCTCCTGCGCGAAGCTGCATCACCAGAACCCGCGTCGCTGCATCTTCTGCGAATTCCAGGCCGCGAAAGAGTCTCGGAATCGCGTAAGGTTTGCCCCTGGCGTCCGACCCAGCGAGGTATGAATCGAAGTCCGCATCTTCTCCTGTGGCTGTTTCTCCTTTCCAGCCCGATATCCCTGGCCGCCGACAAGTCCCTGCTCAACCTCGACAAGGAGGGCGTCGCGATCCAGGGCTTTGATCCCGTCGCCTTCTTCGTGCTCCAGGCACCGTTGAAGGGCAAGGCGGAGTTCACGAGCGAGCACCACGGAGCGAAGTACCGATTCCATTCCGCGAAGAACAAGGCCGCGTTCGACAGCGATCCGGCGAAATACGAGCCCCGGTTCGGAGGCTACTGCGCGTTTGGCGTCTCAAAGGGCAAGCTCGTGGATATCGACGTGAACGCATTTCAGATCGTGGAGGGCCGCCTCCTCCTTCAGTACAGCCCGTCCGTCCGCGACCAATTCAACCAGGACGTGGCCGGGAACCTGAAGAAGGCGGAAACCCAATGGCCCACGCTCGTCGAGAAGAAGGGTAAATAAAGCCCACGCCCCGACCCATGGTTGTCGTCGTCCAGACCTCACTGATCCTGCTGGCCGCCTACGGAGTGTTGGGCTTGATCTTCGCCCTCGCGTTCCATGGGCGCGGCCTGCCTGCGGTGGATACGAACACGCGCGGCGCCGGCGTCGGATTTCGATGGATCATCACGCCCGGGATCGTCGCGCTATGGCCCCTGCTGGCCTGGCGTTGGAGGACGGCGCACGGACGCGGTTCATTTCCCGGCGGTCCGGATGCCCCCGTTCCCGCACGCCGCCTCCGGGCCGCCCACGCGCTGGCCTGGAAGGCCCTCGCGACCACGGCACCCGTGATTGTGGCCGCCGCCTTGTGGTCGCGCCCACCGGAGGCGCCCCGTTCGAGGATCCCACTTCCATCCCCTTCCCCATCTTCCTCCGCCGACAGTCTCCGTTCCGCTCCGCAGAACCTGCTGACGAACCGCGTCCGACACGCAGCGGTTTTCTGACCCGCCATGTCCACCACCTACCGCGCCATTGACTGGAACCGACAGAAGCGTGTCTACGATGGGACGCTGGGCGGACTGCTCGCGCTCGGTTTGGGACTGTTCGTCGGCATCTCGGTGCTCGTGTCGCCGAACATCACGGTCGAAACCCTCCTCATTCGGGGCAGTTCAGTTTCGGCCCTGCTGCTGTTGCACGTCATCCTTTGCATCGGTCCGCTCGCACGACTGAATCCCCGTTTCCTGCCCCTGCTTTACAACCGCCGACACCTCGGCGTCACGTTGTTCCTGCTCGCGCTCCTGCATGGCGCGTTCGCAACGGTGCAGTTCCACGCCCTTGGGGATGAGAATCCCCTGGTCAGCGTCCTCACCGCATACGGACGCGACTACCGCGTGTTCGCAGACGGCCGCATCAACCTCCCCCATTTCCCGTTTGAACCTTTCGGGGTCCTGGCCCTGTTCCTCTTTTTCCTGATGGCCGCGACGAGCCATGATTTCTGGCTCCGCAACCTGGGCGCCTCGTTTTGGAAGGCCATGCACCTCGGTGTCTACCTCGCCTACGGATCGGTGTTGGTGCATGTGGCGCTCGGCGTCCTGCAGTCCGAACGCGGCGCCATCTTCCCGGGATTGCTCGCGGTCGGCTTCGTCGTCGTCGCCGGTTTGCACCTTGCGGCCGCCCGGAAGGAGACCCGGATCGACCGCGGGAAGCCCCTGGGGGAGGCAGACGGTTATGCGGAGACCTGCCGGGTCGAGGACGTCGCCGAAGGACGCGGCAAAGTGGTTCTCGTCGCCGGACAACGCATCGCATTGTTCCGGCATCAGGGCCGGATTCATGCCACGTCGAACGTCTGCCGGCACCAGGGGGGACCGGTGGGCGAAGGGCGCATCGTGGATGGCTGCATCACCTGCCCCTGGCACGGCTGGAACTACCAACCTGAGGACGGCTGCAGTCCGCCGCCGTTCACGGAAGTTCTCGAGACCTACGACACCCGCATTCAGGACGGGCGTGTCTGGGTCCGGACGATCGCGAATCCGCCACGACAGCACTGCGCCGGCACCGCCGTTACCGCAACCTGAGATGAAGGATGACTTCTACATCGGCTATCAGGACCAAAGTCCGCCCTCCCTCGCCCGATCCACGCGGCGACTGGTCGTGGCGCTCGCGATGATTGTGGCCGGAATAACCGCCCTGGTGGCTGCCCGACAGAGTCCCGCGGAGCCGGGCACCTTCGAGTTCGGCGTGAAGCGATCCTTCGAAGGGGTGCTCCAGGAGAACCCCCTGCCGATGCTGCGCTCGGTTTCCCCGGACGGTGCAGTGACGAACTACCTGCTCGTCGGTGCGGGCAAACATGGCCTGCCCGCGTTCGCGCGCGGTCACGACGGACAACGGGTGCGATTCCAGGGAACGGTCATCCAGAAAGGTCCCGGAGTTCTGGTGGAACTCAATGATCCGGAATCCTTCCTCGTGTTGGGTCCCTCCACCGCCGCTGAGAACCGGGCGGCCGATAAATCCATCGGGGAGGTCGTCCTCACCGGGGAACTGGTGGACACCAAATGTTACTTCGGCGTGATGCGTCCGGCGACGGGCAAGGTCCACCGGGCCTGCGCCGTTCGATGTCTCAGCGGCGGGGTTCCTCCCGGTCTCCTGGTGCGGGATGACCAGGGGGGCGCCGTGGTGGTGCTCTTGTCCGGACCGAATGCCCGGCCGCTCCGATTCGACGTCGCATGGGCGGCCCGGCGGGTCCGGGCGGAGGGCCGCCTGACCTGGCGCGGGAGTTTCCCCTGCCTTGAGGTCGTCCGACTTTCCCTGGCGGATTCGGAACTTCCCTAGGCGCAGTGCCAACCCGGGCCCACCTCTGTTTTCCAGCGGCCACCCACCGCCGATTCGGGACCGACCCTCGACCTTGAACCCAAGCCCCTCATGAATCTTCCGCCCGCCCTTCGGGAATCTTCGGGCGAGGGAGGCCAGCGGGCCCCCGTGCACCCCGCACTCCGCCGCATCCTGGCGGCGCTGATTGGCGACGCCCGTCAGGTCTCCCTCAATCGGCGCCTCTTCAACTCGGTGAGCCTGCTCAATGCGATCACCAACATCGGGGGGGTCCCCAGTCTCCTGCTCCTCAAGGATCCGGGCCGACTGGTGGCACTGAATCTTGGAACCGGACTGATCTTTCTGGGCTTCTACGGCTTCTCCCGATTCGTGGGCCGCTATCGGCCGCTGTACTGGCCCTTCGTCCTGACCATCCTCACCTTTCTGTTCGCCAACATGCTCTTCAATGCCGGTGCCTCCGGCGGAGCCGTCTGGTACCTGATTCCGGCGCTCGTGATCGCGACCGCGCTGGCGCCCCGCACCGGGGATGCGGTCGCCTCGGGACTCCTGTTCAGCGCCGCCGCCCTCGCCATTCTCCTGATCGAGCGCCGCTGGCCCGACCTGATTCACCCCTACGCCTCCGAGCGGGACCGGTTGACGGATCTCGCGGGCAACCTGGTGTTCGCGCTGCTGTTCACGGGGAGTCTCGTATTCCTGCTGGCACGGACACTCAACGCGGAGCGCCATCGATCCGACGCCCTGCTGCTGAACGTGCTGCCGCGGGAAATCGCCGAGGAACTCAAACGGAACTCCCGGGTCGTCCCCGCCCACTACGACTCGGCCACGGTTCTCTTTTCCGACTTTGTCGGTTTCACCCGGGTCGCCGAACTCCTGACCCCCTCGGAACTCGTCGATCAACTGGACCGGATTTTCCAGGAGTTTGACGCCATCTCCCAGGCCCACGGCCTCGAAAAGATCAAAACGATTGGGGACGCCTATCTGGCGGTGGGCGGGATCCCACGCCCCCGGGCCACGCACGCCATCGATGGCGCGCTTGCCGCACTTGAGATGCTCCGGGCCTCGGAACGGATCCGCGTCCTCCGGGAGCAGGCGGGACTTCCGGCCTGGAGCATCCGACTCGGACTGAACACCGGACCCCTGATTGCGGGAGTGGTGGGCACGGAGAAGTTCGCCTACGACGTCTGGGGTGACACCGTCAACACGGCCAGCCGCATCGAATCCTCGGGCATTCCCGGACAGATCAACCTGTCCGCAGCCACCTTCGATCAGGTGAAGGAATTCTTTGACTGCGAACCGCGGGGTCGCGTCGCGGCCAAGGGTAAGGGGGAACTCGACATGTACCTCCTGAAATCCATCCGATCTGAATACTCCGAGGACGGCGTCACCCCCAATCATCGCTTCCGCGAGCGGTACCTCGGGCTCCAGCACCCCTCCGCGCAGGATCCGTCCCCAAGCCCGGTTTCGTGGGATCCGGAGTAGATCGGGGATTCAGACATCCAAGTCCCCATCCGCTGCTTTCGAATCGAGGACGTCGTAACCGCGGGACGTGCGGGTGGCATCCCTTCGCCTCAGGAAGCCGCGGTGGAGTCCGTCAATTTCAACCGACCCACCAGGGACTTTCCCTCTACCCGGACCGTCCCCGCTTCGGATGTCTCCCCGGGCTCGGCCGAGCCCGAGCGGATTCCCGGCAGCGCGATGGCGCCACGAACCAACCCAGGGCCGCCCAGTCCCGAAACCAGGTCGCGAGGAGGGTGGCGTGCCGGGGGCCGGTCCTGGATCCAAAAGCCTCGGAACAGGCCGTGGACAGGGAGCGTCCCATCCCCAGGGAGGTGAGGAGGGTGAATTGCGCCTTCGACAACCGCTTGTAGTAGACACTTCCCGCCTGCCGATGGACCGCGACATGGATCGGCCTCCTGGACTTCGGAACTGTAAGCCGTCGACCCTTACGGGACGAAAGCACGCCCTTGGCCTGGCTGGCCTCCGAGCGCAATCCGGTATTCCGGCGGAGGCGGATCAAGACGCGATCCAGGGCATGATCCAGACTCACCAACCTCAGATGGGGCTGCAGTTCCAGGCGAAGACTGCGGGGATCCGCGCTTCGGAGGTGCGCGGCCTCCAGCGGGGCCCCGGCCGCGTTGTCAAAGGCTTCCACGTGGGCCCACTCCAGGCGCGCCATGTCCAGGGAGAGTTCCCACTTCGCGTCGCGGCGCCCCGCGTGCCGCCCAAGAAAGGCGACGAGGTGCTGCCCCAGATTCCGGAGGGTAAAGGACGTGGACGGATGGGCCTCAAGATACTCGCACGCGAGGCGGGAAAAACCGCGGGAGCCGAGGACGGCCTTCAGCCCGGGAAAATCCTCCTCAAGGCATTCCAACAATCGGAACCAATATTGGCGGTTGTAGATTTCCAACCGTTCAATGGGGCGCAGCCGGGGACCGGGCCGGATCCATTCGGCGGCGACAACCTCCGGAGGCGCCCCATCGATGGGCGCGGGATCCAGGCGGTGCCCCTCGGCCAGCGGTCGCATGACCAGGCCTGCGACGCGACGCTGGAACTCACGCAATCCGCGGGCGGTTTGCTTTCGGCGCATGGATCCGGGGTGCCTGGGGGAGGTAACGGTTCGCCTTGAGAGCCTCCCCGTGGACTTCGTCAAAGGAGGGGATGCGATCATCCCATTCGAGGAGCGTTGCGGTGCGCCCGCATCGTCGGATCGCGCGCGCGTAAAGCGACCACACCGGATCAATCACCGGGTGATCATGCGTGTCGAGGATGCACCGGCGGTAGCGGGTATGGCCGGCAACATGGATCTGCGCGACCCGTTCAGCGGGGATCGCGTCCAGATAGGTCCGCGGATCGAACCCGTGATTGAAGGACGAGACGTAAATGTTGTTCACGTCGAGCAGAATCCCGCAGTCCGCCAACTCCACCACCTCGGTGAGAAACTCCCATTCCGTCATCTCCGAAACCGTGAACTCGGCATAACTGCTGACGTTCTCGACAGCGATGGGCACCTCCAGGAAATCCCGGGCCTCGCGAATTTTCCGCGCTGCGACCCGGGCCGCAGCCATCGTGTACGGCATGGGGAGAAGATCATGCGTGTAGCGGCCGTCCACGCTGCCCCAGCAGAGATGATCCGAAATCCAGGGAGTGCCCGTTCGACGGACGAGGCGTTTGAGCTTCCGGAGGTGTTCCCGGTGGAGGGGCTCCGTGGACCCGAAGTACATGGAAACGCCGTGCTGCACGACGCGGTACTGCTCCAGAATCCGGTCGAGAATCTCGAGCGGGCGTCCGCCATCGCCCATGAAATTCTCAGAAATGATCTCAAACCAGTCGACGACGGGCTTTCGATCCAGAATGTGCCGGTAGTGGGGAATGCGCAGCCCGATGCCGACTCCGTAGTCGGTGAACCCGTTGAATCGATGGGCCGCCATGCCGGAACGGGGCCGGGAGCTGGACCGCATCGGCGATCCCGCACCCGGCTCGCGGACCGAGGGTCACTACATGTTGCAGCCGCCCTGGCCTTTGCACTCGTTCTGCCCCTTGCAGGCGTGCTTCGCGGTCTTGCAGCCGCCCTGACCCTTGCAGGCATTCTTGCCGGCGCAGTCGTGCTTGTGCATCGAACTGGCCGAGGCCGAGCCCGATTTTTCAGAGGCGCACCCGGTTCCGGTGAGCGCCACGCCGCTGACCAGTCCGGCCATGGCCGCTGCAGCGAGGATGGATTGTTTCTTGTTTTTCATGGGATCCGTTGGTTGGGGTCTGCCCGGTTGCAACGTCGAGTTGGGGGGAAACCGCCGAGGTGCTACGGTTATCGGCAAGCCTCCGAAAGATCCAGTTCCGAAACGCACGAGCCCTTCCAGGGTCACACCCTGCGGTTGCGTCCGACGGCACGATGAATACACAACCCAATGCCTCCCAGGAGCAGGAGTGCCCAGGTGGAAGGTTCCGGGACGGAACTCGTCGCGGAGAACCGGAAGTCTCCCATGTCCTTGCCCTGATCGGAGGGGGTTGCCAGGAGAAAATTGGCGATCTCGTAACTCATGGCGAGATCGCCGGCCAGGGTGACCGTATTGCCCGAGGTTGAGGTGGTCACGTTGACGAGGTCAAAGATCGTTGCCGACGGAGCAATGTTTCCGACCAGATGCCATCCGCTTCCGCCCAGGGCGATCCGGTCGGCGTCATAACGGAGCGTAAAGTCACCGAACGCCAGTTTGCCCCCTCCCAGGAGAGGATTGACCGCCCAGCGGGAAATGCCGCCGAGCCCAATCGATCCGGTGTGCGCGGCCAAATCCCCGGGCGTGAACTGGAAATCGGTGGGCTGGGCCGTGCGGCCAGCCAGGTTCACCACCTGGGGCCCATTCATTGCGTAACTCAGGCCCACATAGGAGGGCGAAGCGACCACTTCGTCCGAGAGAATCTGCGCGCCGGTCCGGGACGCCGCGCCCGCCTGGTCGAAGGTTTCATCCAGGGTCAGCGCTTCAAACCCCGGAACACTCGCGCCGCCCGCAAGGCTGTCCCAAGCCGACTTGTGGAAATCGATGGTCGCCCCACCGCCGACGAGGACATCGGCATGGAGGGACATCGCGGCGGCAAAGGGGAGCAGTGAGACGGAGCGGAGGATCCGGGAGTAATGCTGGGGCTGCATGAGAATCTGTGGGATGGACCGCCGGACCTGTGGGACCGCACGGGGAACGTCATTCGATACGGACGATGCCGGGTCGCAGCAAGGTCGCATCAGGGCACGGGGGTGCGGCATTTTGCCGCACCCCGGACCGCGGACACGCAGGTCATGGTTTCGGACAATGAAGCATCCTGGGATTTTGTTGGCGTTCGTGTGCCTGGCGGCGACGCCTTTGAACGCGGCCTCATTCTCCGAGGGTTCCGCGGTCGTGGACTGGGATCGGGCCGCCTGGGATGCCCTGGCAGGCGACATCGGTCTGGCGCGTCCCGTGCTCACGCTGAACGCCTTCTTCGATCAGGACGCCGTTTCGGTTCGAAACTACTCCCAGATCCTGCGCGATCCTCCCACGAACGCGATCTACACCGGGCAGGTGTACGGGATGAATGGCCCGGTCGTGTCCAATCTCGAAGGACGAACCAGCCAACCGACCACCTTCACCTTCGAACCTGGAAACCCTGAAGGACACTCCGGCGTTATCGGCCTCGCAGGGATTTCCCGCTTCGGTGTGAGCGGCGGCGGATCACTCCTTTACGGAGACTACACACTCCAGTTCGACACCGCCCGCCAGGCGCGGGGTGGTTCCGGGTGGTATCTCAAGGGAAACATCCCCCCCGTGGCTCCCGCCTTTGATTTGCTTCAGGTCCATCTCCAGGAAAACGGGGACCTGTTCCAACTCGATGCCGACCTCGCCGTCACCTTCGAGATTGCCAACTTCCTCTACGCGACTCCTTCGGACGCCCTTCGGGACGTCGGTGATTTCCATTTCACGGCCCGGGTGGCAACCAATCCGGGTAATTCTCCAAAACTCCGGGTTGCCCAAATCGCCAAGAGTTCCCTCGTCTTGATCGGGGAGGGCGGAACCCCGGGCGGGACCTACACCCTGCGGTCCGCGTCGGCGATCCATGAACCGGAAACCTCGTGGAGGACCGTGGGTGAAGGGACCTTCGATTCGAAGGGTTCTTCTTCGAATTCCATACCAGTGCCGGTTTCGGATTTGACGCAGTGGTTTCGCCTCCATCAGCCATGAAGCGAGGTTGGTCCATTCCCGCTCGCCGGGCCTTTACCCTGATGGAACTCCTGGTGGTCATCGCCATCATCGCCATCCTGGCCTCCTTGCTCCTTCCCGTGCTGACGCGTGCGCGTCAGCACGCTCGCCGGGTGGTGTGCCTCAACAACCTCAGACAATTCGTCGTGGCCGACTCGATATACGCCCACGATTTCGGAGAACTCCCCGCCCCCAATCCGTTTGTTCCCAGCACGCTCAGCGTCGCGAGACTGACTGCGATGGCTGCGGAACTGAGGCTGTCGGTTCCCTCCGGACCCGCCGGTGTCTGGCCGAAGCGGGCCGAGCAACCCAAATGGATCAACTGTCCGATGGCCGCCGACTCCGGCCTGGCCGAGGGCGTGGTACTGGGAGGCGGGCTATACACAGGCTATGCCTACTACGGAGGAGTGGAGCAGGGCTCCATGGTCACCAATGGGTTTGCCAGTGTCGTCAATCCCGGCCAGGCGGCGGATGCCCGGAATACACGGCGCGGGGTCCTGTGGACGGATGTACTGGACGAATTCGCGACCTCCGATGCCCGCCGGTTCGAGTTCTTCCACGTTCGCCGGCGCGCGCGCTATCCGGACTTCCGCTTTCACGCGGACGAACTGGACGGCATCCACCGGGCGTGGTCCGACGGTTCCGTCGAATGGGTCCCGGGTCGCCGGTTCACTCTCACCGGTCCAACCAGTCCCGATTGCCGGCTTCAGCACCTGCTCGGAAACTTCTATTTCTAGTTCAACACCCAACCCCCATTTCATCCATGGATACCCCGTCCCAATCCCTGTCGCGTCGTGACCTGATCCGCCACCTGACCCTGCTGTCCGCCGCTGGAACTTTTGCAACGACGTCTCCGCGGGCTGCGGAAGCGCCGGTGCCGTCCGGCTCCATTCACGCAGCGCAGCCCCAGTTGCGCATGGGATCCGAAAAGATCGCCATCCTCGTGTACCCGGAGTTTACGGCGCTCGATGCGATGGGCCCGCACTATCCGCTCGCGGGAATGATGGGAGCCACCGTGAACTTCGTTGCCAAGACCCTGGATATCGTCCCGGCGGAGGGTGCGAGTCGCGGGGGATTCTGTGTAAAGCCCCAGTGGTCGTTCGCAGACTGCCCGTCGGACCTCGACCTGCTGCTGGTGCCCGGGGGTATCAAGGGCACGCTGGCCGCCATTCAGGACAAGGCCACGCTGGAGTTCCTCGCCGACCGCGGGTCCAAGGCAAAACGCGTGGGCAGTGTTTGCACGGGCTCCCTGGTCCTGGGCGCCGCTGGATTGCTCAAGGGACGCCGGGCGACCAGTCATTGGCAGACCCTCGAGTTGCTGCGGGAGGTGGGCGCCACACCGGTGGCCGAACGCTTTGTCTTTGATGGTGACGATCGGGTGACCGCGGCGGGTGTCAGCGCCGGACTCGACCTTGGATTTGAACTCGTCCGCCGTTATCGCGGAGACTTCTACGCCAAGGGCGTCCAGTTGCTGGGGGAATATGATCCCAAACCCCCGTTCCCCGGCGGTGGGAATCCGCGCACGGCGGATCCGCTGACGGTGGCCATGCTCAACGAAATGCACGTGCCCCTCGTCGAGATGTTCCATCAGGCCCTCGCGACGGCGAAAGCCCGGTCATAGCGGTCGTGAAGGGACGGTGAGCATCCCTTCCTTCATGCGCCTGTTCGTCGGTCTTAGAAAAACCCCGGGCGCATCCACCGGGAGGTCTTCACCGTCACGTACTCCAGCGACGCACGCAGGAAGGATGCGGCTCAGTTCATGCGACGGCGTCGAATGCGTCGCCCATGGATGATCACGCAGAAGTATTTCGCCCTTTCCAGGGGTTATTCCGCCAACAGCGCATCCCACCGGTATCCGTAAATCCACTGGGCGAGCTGCTCGCGGTCGGCGGGCGGAACCTTGGCTCCGAGCGCGGGCATGGGAACCGGACCCCAGCGACCTCCGCCGCCCTTTTCCATCTGGTCACACATCTTCTTCACCGCGTCCGGGTCATCCTTGTAGCGCGCCGCCACGTCGCGATAGGCGGGACCAACGGCCTTCACGTCCGGATTGTGACAGGTGAGGCAGGTATGCTTGGTCGCGAGATTCTGGGCGTTGCGGTTGTTGACGGACAGGAACCGGGCCGCGAGCAAACACCATTCCCCATTCACCTTCACCGGGACGCCGAAGACATTGACGGCGCCGGCCGGAACGTCGCGATCCTTCAACGCCTTGCTGACGAGCACCGTCACCTCGCCGGCATCCGCCTTCACCTTGATCTTTCCGGAACCGTCGAGCTTCGGACTCAGGAAGCTCGCGTTGGTCAGTGAAACGTATCGGCCATCCAGCGACGAGGCGTCCTTGAAAAGCTCCGCACCCCGGGGCTCGGCGGCACCAAAGGCCTTGTTGGTTTGCCCCACGGTGACGGAACCCTCCTTGACGAGCAGGACCGCGAAGCCCAGCGGGCCGTCCCCCAGCGTCCCCGTGAGGGTGACTTCATTGCGGGGCACGATCTTGGCCGCGTCGGCACCCGTGACCAGGATCGGCACGCCGGCGGCGCCCACGGGCTGGACGAAGGCGAGGACCTTGCCGCCGTCCAGGGTGGCGCGGGCGCTGACGATGCCATTGATGCCAAAGGCGGTCGCAGTGTCCTTGGCCTTGCCGGTCGCGGGATCCAGTTGCTTTCGGACGTCTTCAATGGAAGCGGCCGAGACCCGGGCGGAAAGCAGGACCGCCGTCAACAGGAGGAGAGGAAGCCGGCGATTCGAGGACCAAAGTAAGGTAGTCAACATGCGCCGAACCTCTGCCATCCGCCTCCCCTTCCGACAAGCCGACGCGGTGCGGCAAATTGTCGCGGCGTGCACGACGCAGGGTGAGGGACTCTCCAGGACGTCCCCGATTCAGTTCCGACAGGCCTTGTGGCAGGCGGAGCAGCTTTCCACGACCCGTCTAAGTGCCGCCTCCCGGGACGCTGCGTCCGGAGCCGGGGATCCGGAAAGGACATCCCGAAGCTGCCGGGCCGCCTCCTCGGCGGCGGCGAGCTTCTCTCGATAGCCCGCCGGACGACCCGATGTATCCGGATGCCGTCCCAATTCCCGAAGTTGTTCCCACAGCAGCACGGCATCGTGTGCGGCATTGCGATCCGTTGCACTCCCCGGAGCGACTCCACCGGGCGGCCCGGACGACTTGAGCCGGTCGAGTCGGTTGTCGAGGGCAACCATGGTGGCGACGAGCGGCGTCGGAGGGGACATTTCCGGCAGGGTTTCCACCCGTCCGAGCGCCGGGGCCTCCGGGTTCTTGAACCGCTGAAGGGCGTCGTAGAGGCCCGCGTACTCCGCAGCGGTCCCGGCCTGGTGAAGCCAGGACTCCGCGTGTCCGGGTGTCCAGCCTTCCCGAGCCATGCACATCAGCGCCACGGCCGCAGGCCCACGGTGTTTTCCATGGTGGCAGTGCACATACAGGGGACCCGGCATGGATTCGGCCGCACGGACCAGTTCCGTCCAGCGGTTGGTGGGAATGCCGTCGTAGCCAAAGGGAAGATGCACATAGCGCAGACCGTGGCGGCGCGCCGTCTCAATGTCCGGAGGCGATCCATCCACGCTCACAATCGTTTTGATGCCCAACCGCTCCAACTCAACAAAGGCAGCGTCCCCCTCCGGTTGCGAACCGGAGTACATCCACGCCGTGACACGAAAAACGTTGTGACAGTTCGTCGAGGCAACCGGCGCCGCGGGACCCGGTGGAGTTTCGGCGGACGGTTCCGCGCCCCATGCGGAAATCATCGTGAAGGCGAGGACGGCCGCCCGGAGTCCTGCGGCCAGTGTCAACGTGGGGCTGGGGGAAGTTCCTGGCATCTCGGCGCCTGATCCGGTGAAGGTCGGGAGAACTCTGATGGATCCGCGGAGGAACGTCACGGGTCGCCGTGGAGTTCTCCAGTGAAATCTTGGGTGTTGCTCCGTCGGGTGGTTCCCCGAGGAAAACCAGCCTCTCGGGGGCAACGGAGGGAATTCTAACGAGTCGGGCACCCCTTCAATGCCTCGGAGGAAACTTTGCCAGTTTCCGCTGCAGGGTCCGGCGGTCGAGTCCCAGCAGTCGGGCGGCCTGCGAGATGTTGCCCCCGCAGTCGGCGAGCACCCGGCCGATGTGTTCCCATTCCACCCGGTCAAGGCTTGGCACTTCGGGCGGCACCATCTCCCGCTGGGGACGCCGCCCCTCCAGCGCCGCCAGAATGGTGTCTGCATCCGCCGGCTTGATGAGGAAATCACGGGCCCCCAACCGCACCGCCTCCAGCGCGGTCGCAATGCTGCCGTAGGCGGTGAGCAACACGACACTGAGCCCCGGACGCCGCCGCACCAGGGCGGCCAGCAGGTCCAGTCCCGAATACGCGGGCATGCGGAGGTCGAGCACCACGCCGTCCAGGTCGTGTTCCTCGACCCATCGGACCGCCCCGGCGCCGTCCGCCGCAACGCCGCAGGAAATGCCGCGCTGCTCCAGGGCCCGTGCCAGTCTCTCGCGGAAGGGCACGTCGTCATCCACGATCAGGACGCGGCGGATCATACGGGCTCTCCCTGCCGGAACGGGATTCGCAGAACGGCGCGGGTTCCCCCCATCGGATGGGCCACCAGTTCGAAGTCCCCGCCCATCCGCTGGGAAAGCAGGCGAACCAGAAACAGGCCGAGGCCGACGCCGCTGCCGGGGGGCTTCGTGGTGAAGAAGGGTTCCCCCGCGTGGAGACGGGCTTCCTCGGAAAGCCCGGCCCCGTGGTCCGTGACGTGGAACTCCATCCGGTCCGCCTCCTGGATGGTTTCCAGCGCGACCGTCCCATTCGGAGGTCCGGCATCGAGGCCATTCTTGACGAGTGAGGCGAGGGCCTGCACGAGGGCTTGACGCGGGGCCACCAGCGGCCCGGGGGCAATGGCGCCGCGAATCTCCACCGACCGCCGATCAAATCGCCGACGGACCTCCTCGATGACCTCGGTCAGACTCAGGGATTCCGCCGGGTCGGAGGCTTCATTGGCGAGCCGGTCGAGAATCCATCGGCATCGGGTGACCTCCTCGCGGATCAAGGCTGCGTCCTCGGCCAGTTCGAAGTCGTCCGGATGCCGCTGGGCCGCCCGGGCCAGCTCAGCAGCGGCGATCTGGATGGTTCCCAGAGGCGTACCCAGTTCATGGGCGGCTCCGGCCGCCAGGGTCGCCAGACCCGCAAAGCGCTCATGATGGGCGGCGGCCACCCGCGCCCGTGCGAGAGCCTGCTGGAGCCGTCCCGCAAAGCCCACCACACACGCCGCGGTCAGAACGAATGCCACCTGCATGCCCCGCAGGTGCAGGCGCATCGGAAGGTCCGGCCCCACGCCACACACCGAGTCCCCGGGCCGTGGCAGGTAGGGATGCCCCAGGAACAGGAGGCTGAATCCCAGGGAACACTCCGCCGCCAGAAACAACGCCTCGCGGAGCGGCAGCGCCACCGCGGCCAGGGCGACATGGACCAGGTAGAAGGAGGTGAACGGATTGTGGGGTCCCCCGGTGAAATGCAGCAGGGCGGTCAGGAGCAGAACGTCCACCGCCATGATCGTCGTGAGAACACCGACCGACTCGCCCCTTCCTGGAGGAACCCCGTACAGGGCCAGGTTGGAGAGCGCGGTCAGTCCGATGCACAGGAACACGGGCACCAGCGGAAGCGGGATTCCCAACCAATGGACCGTGACCATGACGGTGGCCCACTGGCCCATCACCGCCGTCCAGCGCAGACGTCGAAGCCAGGGCAACGTGGGGGACCGCAGCACGTCCCCGGGGAAAGGGACGGGTGTCATGCGGAAGCCGCGGGAGGGCGTGCTGCGGCCAGGCGGCGATGGAGGGATGCCCGGCGACGCGCCCACCACACGCGAAGTCCCGTCCCATAGAGGATCGCCGGAACGAATCCCGCGACGAGGACGAGCCATCGTCCAGGTTCGCCGAAGGCCCGTCCGCTGTGCAGGGGCCACTGCCATGCGAGAAACACGTCGCCGGCGGTTCGCCGGGTGGATGGATCCTCCACCCGGAGGATCCCGCCCGTGGTGGGATCCACCGACACCATGCGCTCCGCCCAGGCGGAGCGGGTGGGACCGTTGACCCGGACCTGGCTGACGACCCAAGACTGGTTCGTCTCCCGAGGGAGGCTCGCCCAGTTGAGGCGACCCTCCGGCTGCGCGGCGAAGACCGCCGTCAACACCTCAGCCGGTGAGCGGCGCGGCGCGGTCGGCGAAGCGTCGGGAATCGGAAGTACCGGGGAGCCTCCGTCGGTCCCGGGGGAGAGCCACCGCACCACTGCCACAAACGGGCCGTTCAGGTTCATCCAGATTCCGGACAGCAACAGCGCCCCCACGATGGGCGCGGTGTAGAATCCAAGGGCGCGGTGAACGTCGAAGTTGAACCGGACGGAGCCCGAGTTGCGCTTCACTCCCAGGGCGCTTCGGATTCGGCCCCACCCGGGCCACCAAAGCCAGAGTCCTGAGACGAGGGAAAGCAATCCGACCAGCGCGAGAATACCCACGAGCAGCCCTCCCACCTTGGGGATCTGCAGCGAGTAATGGAGCCCGAACAGGAAGCTGCATATCTTCCAAATGGGGTGCTCCTCCAACCGGCTCGTTCCCAACACCCGCGCGGTGTAGGGATCCACGCACACCTCGACGGAATCCTCCTCCTCCGGGGTGGAAGCGGGGATTTCGAAAACACATCGGACCACGGATCCTGCCCGCTCCGGCGCGGTCAGTCCCCGGAGGCTCGAACCGGAGGGCTTCGCCGCCTCGGCAGATGCAATGATCTCAGGCCAGGGGCGATAGTCCGAGGGACCTCCCGGGCGCGGGGCGACCTTGCGGAGATCCGGCTCCAACCCTTCGGCGATCTCGTGATGAAAGACGAAAAGACTTCCGGTCAGTCCGATCACGACGAGGCAGACCCCCGCCCCGAGTCCCATCCAGCGATGGACGAACAGCCAGGCCTCCCGCCCCCGATGGCGGCGTCCGCGGCGAGCAGGCGCGGGACCTGGAGACGGCGACGCATTCATGGCACAGGGACGCGCGCCGCCGCCTCCAGGGCGGTTGCGAGTTGTTCCGGGGTCCACTCATTCCCGTCGAACTGGTGGTGGATGCGTCCGCGGGTGTCGATGACCAGCGTCCGGAGGTTGTGGAGGAACGTGCCCTGGTCCGGGACGACCTGGAGGCCGATCCGGGTGGAAAAGGATTCGAGAAAGGCCTTGGGAACCGATGCAAACAACCACCGGTCGGCGTCGGTTCCGCGATACTGTTTGGCATAGGCGGCGAGCACCTCCGGACGGTCCGCGTCGGGATCAAACGACAAGGACAGGAACATCCAGTTGGTGGGCGCACCCGGCTGTCCCTTCAACCCCGTGCGTGTGCGGGCGAAGTGTTTCGACATGCGCGGGCAGAAATCCGGAAGCGGACACCGGGTGAAGAGAAAGGTGATCGCAATCGCATGTCCCCGGTAGCGCGACAGATCCCCCGGAAGGCCCGCTTCATCGGTAAACGTGATCGATGGAAGCAGGTCGCCTGCCATCAGGGTGGCTTCGCTCGCCCGCGTTGCGTCGCCCGGATGCGACGCCGGCCCCGCCTCCGGCCGGCTTCCAAGACGCTGCAAGGAGTCAATCCAATGGTCGTTCTCGGTCGCCACCAACCGGAAGGCCACCGAATCCCCCACGGCAAGGGAACGCAGCTCCTGCGGATCGCGCACGGTGAACGTCATGGTCATTCGCGGCATGTAGCCCAGGATCTCGTCGTGCCGGATGACCACGGTCCGTCCATCCACCGGAAACTCGCGGATGACCCCGGTGGCGGCATACTCCGTTTCCCCGGCGCGGAGGGGCGGGTTTTCAGGACCGCCGCAACCCGCGGTGAGTGCCATCACGGCCACGGGAACAAGGAACCACTGCGGAACACTCATGGGCGGTTCCCTTCCCCGCGCAAGCCGGCGATGGAGCGGACAAGGGCGTCCACCGAAACGGGATCCATCCCGTCAAACGACCCACGCACGCGGCCCGTGGCGTCGGCGAGGACGATCCGGTCCGTCCCCTCGAACTTCCCCGCGAGGGGTCCCCGGGACACCCCGTGGACCCGGGGCAGGAAGCTCATGTCGATCAGTCGCTCCAACTGGTCCTGATCGCCCGTGAGGAACAACCAGCGCCGGTCCGCCGCGTAGTTGGTGGCAAACCGGGAAAGGACGGCGGGCGTGTCGCTTTGGGGGTCGATGGACAGGGAGACGATCCGGACATCCTCCGCATCCTCCCCCAGACGCACCTGGAGTCGCTGCAGGTTGCGGCTGACCTGGAGACAGGAGATGCCGCAACTGGTGAAGACGAAACTGACCACGCAGATTTTTCCCTCGAGATCCACCCTCCGAAGGATGCGTCCGGATCGTTCCGTCAGTTCAAACGGCCCCAATTGCCGCGGCCGGTCCGGCGGCAGGCCGTAGGTGGGCAGGGACCGCCGGCGCAGCATCCAACCCGTGGCCAACGCCCCCACGATCACTGCAAGGACGCCCACCGACGCCGCGGTCCGCCGAATCCGCGCGGCGAAGCCCGGGCGAGCCCGGGTGATCGGCGTCCGGTGTGCCCGCGCTCCGTTGGGTGTCGTTGTCGGGTCCGGGACCATTCACGGGCGGGACGCCACCGCATCGTAACCCGCCTCGCGAATCACCCGCACGAGGGAGTCGGAGGAGACCTGGTTGGTATCGAGATGAACGACGGCGGTGCCGTTGGTCAGGGAAACGTCCGCACGAAGAACGCCGGGAGTTCTCCTGAGTTCGGAGGCGATTCCGGATGCGCACCCCTTGCAATGCATTCCGGTCACGCGAAACCAGTTGGTGCCATTGGAGACGGGCGCAGTTCCCACGCCGTCCGCGGCGCGGGACAGAAACAGAACCAGGCCGATGCCGGCCAGGAGACAAGTGATTCGATGCATGGGGAAAGGTCTTCCGTTTGCGAAGAGTTTAGGGACGTATTGAAAAGAAACGGGAGCGCGGCGCTTTTCGCAGGAAAGGTTGAAATCCCGGCTCGCGATGCTCGGCGACCGGCAACCGACCTCGCCGCGCTCCCGTCAAAATTTCCGGATCAGTCCGGCTTGTGCACGCTGTGGCAGGCCTTGCAGTTCACAGCCGTCTTGTACTGGTCGAGCGCACCGGGCTTGCCTGCCTCCAATGCCTGGGCGGCGAGCAGCAGCGCGGTGGTCTTCTCCTTCCAGCTTGCGGCATCGCCCTTGGGGGCCTCGTTGAGCGGAAGTGCGATGTAATAGACGACCAGCTTCTTGTAGTCGTCCGGAGTGCCGTTGCCCTGGGTCACCTTCTTGGCAACGGCATCATCACCCTTGTGGACGGCCTTCATGACCTCCTTGACGGTGTACTGGGGTTTGTCGGCCGCACCTGCAGGGAGGAGGGCGCTGGCCATCAGGGCCGCTCCAAGGGAGACGGCGAGGGTTGGGATCAGTGGCTTCATGTTGTTGTGCATGGGTGTTAATGGACTGCGGAAAATCAGGGAGTGCTGAACTGGGTCCCGTCGCGGGTGGCCCAGCGGGCGATGACCCCGCTGTCGCCCGTTCGCCGGTACCATGTGGACTGCGGAAGGGGTGCCCGCGCGCTTTGGCTTTTCTCGGAATCGGGCTTCGGCCCCAGGCTCCACACCGCCCATTTCACCGGCGCGGTGGAGTTCGTCAGGTGCCAGGCGCCGTTGGTGCTGGCATTGGCCGGAAAATCGGAGGGCACCCACATGCGATGCTGGCCGCCAGGGGTGTTGTTGAGAATCACCGGACCGGGAGCGGCGTACTTGTAGGTGTGACCCCGGTGAAACTTGTCCTCGTAACGGGCCGCCAGACCGCCCTGGGGTCCCCTGGGGAGGTATCCCAGGTCGGCAAGTTCCACCGGCAACTGGCACCAATGAAGCACCAGATCGCTGTTGCAATTCTCGCGGACGGGCGGCACCCGGCCCTCGTGCTCGCTGGCGTACATTTCGAGCGCCAGCCCCACCTGGAGCAGCTCGACCTTGACGGCTGCCACCGTCGCCTTCTCCCGCCCGCGCGCGAGCGCGGGCAGGAGGAGGGACGCCAGGACGGCGATGACCGCCACCACCACCAGCAACTCCACCAGCGTGAAGGCCGTGGACAGGATCCGGCACCTTGCGGGACTCGGGTTCTTCATGATGGGGGCGGTCTCGCAGGTTTATTGCAGCCGGAAGTATCCGGCAGCGTCGGTGAGCGGGAGCGTCACGGTCTTCTGGTCTCCCTCATGGACGGGAGCAACGGTCACAGGGACCCACGCCGCACCGAGCGAACCCCCGCGCACCAGGGACAAGCCACCGGCAGTATCCGGCCAGGAGAGCTTCAGCTCTCCGCCCGGGGTCAATGCCACCGTCAACACCGGGGGAACCGCCAGGATCTCCTGGACAAACAGCTCGTAGCCGGTCGTGCCGTCCACACCCGAGCCGGAATCCTGATCGAGGATTCCCACGACATCGAACGCCCCCACCGGCGGTGGACCAAAGTCCAGCAGCGGCATCCGAAGGCGGAACAAGCGCCCTGCCCCGTCCGTCACCACACAGATGCGTTCTGCGAACGCAGTCTTGCCCCAACCGGAGGGATCGGTCAGGACGAGATTGCCCACCCGGACGCGCTGGGCCTGCCAGTGCTCGGGACCGGTCGCCCGGGTGGCGTCGAAGATCGCCTCGCTGGTGGCGGGATTGCCGTCGTCGGGACGCACGAGATCCGCGAGGGTGATGGATTCCGGGGCGGGAAGACCGAAGGCCGCCTGCACGAGGTGGATTTCGAAATCCGCATCGACATTGCGTTCATGGGCCTCGTTGACGTTGCGTTTCCCGGCGAAATCGAGCGTCCGACGCGCGAGAACCTGGATCAGGTCACCCTTGCGGAACCGGTGCCCGGTCGCGGGATCGTGACTCAGCCGGGCAATTTCCGACTGCCATTCGGCATCCGGATAGCTGGCCTCGGTGTCGCGGATGAACGGGAGATTGCCGTAGTTCTGTCCCATCCACGCCGCCGTGCCCCCTCGGTCCAAAGGATCCACCGACTGGAGAAACACCTGCCATTGTCCGCCGAGGGCAAACGTGTTCGCCGGGGTGAACGGCAGAAACCCGGGAGTGGCGTCGAGGAACTCCTCCGGATTGTTCAACAGAACGCCCGTCATCACGAAGGGCGTCGTCCCCGTCCAGGTGCTCACTCCCTGCGCATCCACGGCCTCCAGTCCACTGTAACTCTGAAGCGCGACCTCCCCGGCGGGACGCGTTCCGAAGGTGGCCAGATACCCCTGCTGTCCCTCCGCAACGACGGCCGGGGAATTGCCCCCCAGATTGACGGTGTAGTGCCCCGCGGGGAGCGACCAGGTTCGGGCAACGCGATGGACGGAGCCGTTGTCGAGGTGGTCGAGATAGGTCACATCCTCCGCCCACGCAATGTTGCCGCGATTGTTGAAGGTGTGATCCTGATCCAGGGTTGTTCCGTCCGGATTGACCGTTAACCCGGCGTCGGTGTCCCAGCCACTGTAGATGGAGAACGACGGGAACAGGTTGGAACCGGCGAGCCGCCCCGCATCCTCCGCAGAAGGCCAGGGCACTCCGCCCAGGCTTTCCAGCGCCAGGGTCAACAAGGCGGGCTCCGTGAGGTTCAATTTCACCCACTTCGACGTGTGGGTCCATCCCCGCGCCGTGGCCGGGAACCCATCCTCGTCCCAACTCCAGGCGCCAACGTGATCGGGCAGCGTTTGCGCGGTGCCGTCGGCACCGAGCGTGAGATCCCAGCCATAGGGGATCCCGACCGGATTGTAATCCACCGGCGTCAGTGCGGCGTTGGAGATGGCGACCGGTGCGGGCGCCGTCGTCAGGAGGGCACGATATCCCTGCCGTCCCTCCGCCACGAGCGCCGGAGAATTGCCGCCGAGGTTGATCGTGTATTCGCCGGCCGCGAGAAGCCAGGTCCGGGACGCCTCGTGGGCGGTCGCATTCTCCAGGTGGTTGAGATAGGTCACATCCTCGGCCCACGCGATATTGCCGCGGTTGTTGAAGGTGTGGTCCTGGTCGAGTGTGGTGCCGTCCAGGTTGGTGGTCAGACCCGCGTCGGTGTCCCATCCGTGATACAGCGTGAAGGACGGGAACAGGTTGGTGCCCGCCAGCCGGAACGGCTCCTCGGCGCTAGGCCAGGGAACGCCTTCCCGGCTCGCCAGGTTCAGGGTCAGCAGGGCGGCCTGGGTCAGGCGCAACTTCACCCAAGCGGACGTGTGGGTCCACCCGCGGGCGGTCTCCGGAAACCCATCCTCGTCCCAACTCCAGGCCCCGACATGATCGGGCGGCGTCTCAACGGTGGCCTGGTCATTCATCGTGATCCCGAGCGCATAGGGAATGCCCACCGGATTGAACGCGATGGTCGAGAGGGCGGCGTTGGTCAATTCGGTCGTCGGCGGAGTCGTGCCAAGAACGGCGCGATATCCCTGGCGTCCCTCGGCGACCGTGGCCGGCGAGTTGCCACCGAGGGCCACCGTGTAATGTCCGGCGGGCAGCGTCCACGTACGCGTGATCGAATGCTCCACCGCATTGTCCACGTGATCGAGATAAGCCACGTCCTCCGCCCAGGCGATGTCCCCGCGATTGTTGTAGGTGTGGTCCTGGTCCAGCGTGGTGCCATCGGCGTTGGTCAGCACCCCCGCGTCGGTGTCCCAGCCACGGAACAGGGTGAAGGACGGGAACAGGTTGGTCCCGGCGAGACGCGCCGGTTCCTCGGCACTGGGCCACGGAACGCCGGCGAGGCTCTCCAGCGTCAACGTCAGGTTGACCGGCTCCGAGAGGTCCAGCTTCACCCACGCGGACGTGTGGGTCCATCCCCGCGCCGTGGCGGGAAAGCCGTCCTCGTCCCAGCTCCATGCCCCGACGTGGTCGGGTTCGGTGGCGGTGACTTCGTTGGCCTCCAGCTCGATCAGCCAGGTGTAGGGAATGCCGATGGGGCTGAACTCAAGACGCTCGGCCTCATGGGCCCGAACGGATTCGACACCCAGCGCCGCTGCCATCCCGAGGGAAAGGAGCAGGCGAGGGACGAGGGAACTGACTGCATTGGATTTCATTGATGGGAATCTTCGATGGAAACGCTACAGGGAATTGGGTCGGGAAAATGGAATCACCAGGTTCGGCGAAGTCGGAAGAATTGCGGGACGCCCGTCTCGGGCTCGGGGTTCACCGTGATGCGATTGGAATCCGTGTGCCGGTGCCCGCGCTCCGGAACCCAGGGTCCCGTCGGAATGGAGGCACGTTCCAGACACCAGTCGGCGTGGTCGGAGGGCCAGTGCAGGCGCACTCCCGAGTCGGCACCTTCCGCCACCAGCACCGGCAAAGGTTCGTCGCCGTCGGGAATGCCGTTGCCATTGGAGTCGCGCCCATATCGGTCCCCTTCCCCGGGCGGGACTCCGAGGAACGTCAGCGCGTCCTGGGCATCCAGGCCGGACAACAGGTCGCGACGCGGGAACAGGCGGGCTCCGGGGACCGCGGCATCCTCCCGATACTGAAGGGTCGCCGGTTCGAAGATGAATTTTCGCATCACGCCTCCCCAGCGCCCCTGGACCACGAGGTCACAGCCGTTGGCCCGAACCGCCTGGGTTTCGAGTAGCGACAGGGAAGCCGCCACTCCGGCGTCGCCGGCCCCGGACGCGGTCACCGTCAGGGACCGTCCAACCGCCGGTGCGGTTCCCGTGTCAAAACACCGGACAAACGCTCCCACGTCCGCGAAATCCGCACCGGTGAACTGGTCCAGTTCGTAGAAGTGAATCGTGGGCAGCGACTGGTTGCCCCCGGAACCGTCGTGGCCCAATCCGAATCCGGAAATCGAAACGGACCCGGGTCGGGAACTCAGGACCGCCCGCTGGTAGACGGTTTGAAGGGACGGTGTCTTGATCGGCTGGGCCCCGCCGAAGTTGCGCGGATCATCCAGATTCTGATCGGTACCCCGGGGAAGCACGTGGCAGACCGAGCAATGGTTGATGTGCAGGTTGAACAGGGTTTGCCCGCGCACCGGATTGCCGCCGTCGAGTTGCGCAGGGAGCGTGTTGTCCGGATTCCGGTTGGGATTGGGCGGGTGCTTGAGGGTGTCGAGATACGCCTGGAGGGCATGGATGTCCGCACCCGGCCGGATCGCACCCCCGAGGAGGTCCGGGAAGGTGGCATTGAAGTGCGCGAGCGTGGGACGATCCCCCCGCCAGTGCAGCGGCTGACCGGGAGCGAGTCCGCGCAGGGTCTGCGTCGTCATCGGCCCCTTCATCGGGTGCAGTTCCCGGGTCCGCGGTGTGGGGTCGTGGACGGCCAGGTTGGCGCCCGAGACCTGGATCATGGCCCCGGATGGATTCCCAAGATCCCAGGCCAGGCCGTCGTGATCGGCGTCCAGATGACAGGTGGCGCAGGAGGCCGTGCCGTTGCCCGACAGGCGGGCGTCGAAGAGCACTCCCCGGCCCGCACGCACCTCCGCGGGGAACGGATCCGCCGTCGCAACGGGAATCTCGAACGACACGCGGTCCGACCCGGTGTCGATGATGCTGAGGGTGTCCGAGAGCTTGTTGAGCACGTACAGGCGTCCCTGGGAGGGATGGAGCACGAGACCGCGGGGCCCCCGGACGGTGCCCGGTCCGGTCCTGCTTTCGTTGGCGACGGGAGCCCGGACATCCATCCGCGCCTCGATGGATCCGCTCGCAGGATCGAACCGCGCAACGCGATCGGATCCAAACGCCGCCACCCATCCCTGCGAGCCATCCGCTGAGAACACCAGGGCCGTCGGTTGGGCGAGGGCGGTGGATTGGGCGGTCTCGTTGGGCAGGACGCCATAGTCGAGTCCGGGATTGAGATCGAATGCAGTGACGGACTCCGGGTCGAGTCCGAGACGGGTCAGGCGGTTGTCGACGACATGCCCCCGGAGGTTGGATTCGAACCGGACCCGGTTCCGGGCCTCGGTGTTCGCGACCCAAAGTTCCGGCCGGGACACGCCCGGACGCAGGGCCAGGTCGAACAGGGACGTCCCGGCTTGGCTGAGGTAGCGAACCACGCCGAGAGTCTCCACCGAAACCTCCGCGACATCGTGATCCAGCACCGTGAACAGAACCCGGGGATCGGAGGCGTCCACAATCTCCGCCGTCGCCGGCGCCGCGGGAAGCGAGGGATCGACGGGCGCGGGAGGCGGCGATGCCTTGGAGGGCGGGAGCACCGTGGTTCGATTTCCGGAGAGTTGAAACGCGACATACACCCGTGTCCCGTCGCTGGAGACGGCAAGGGCGCGGGGGCACACCCCCTCGAGCGGGATGGCGGCAATCTCCAGACGGCGTTCCGTGTCGAAGACCCTCAGGACGCGGTTCCGGGCGCAACTGACGAAGGCCCGGTTCCCAGCAAACGCGAGGTCGGCCGGTTCATCAGCGCATGGCAGCGTGGCGACCACGAGTCGACGGGAGAGCGAGACGATCGAAACCGAGTCGGACGCCTCATTGACCACCCACACTTCATCGTCGGTCCGGGCCCGTACGGAGACCGGCTCCAATCCCACCGGGATCTCGGCCACCCGCAGCGGCCGCGAGTCGGCGTCCCCAACGATGTCAAACACCGAGAGCCGGGCTCCCGGGGAATGGACGGCGAGCAGGTGCCTCCCTCCCGGAGTCAGACCGATGGGGTGGGTCTGCCGCGCCTCAAAATGGGCCGGCGCGGCACCCGCACTCGGGACCCAGGGCCAGACCGAGAGGAGTGCCGCCCACACCCAGCGGCTCCAACGATGATGATTGAAAACCATGAACCCAACGCGCCGCCCTGGGACCGGAGTCCAGGGCACCGGTTCCGGCGGGTCCTGACCCGCCGGGCTGCGAAACCATCAACCAATTGTGGGGAAACGGGCTCGCGACGACGGAGGTCACCGCGAGGCGGAAGGGACGGAGGGGCACGGGGACGAAACGCGACGCTTCAGCGACGTCGAATTCCGTGGGGCCTGCGGTTGCCGGGACTTCTCACCATTCGCGATCCGCAGAGGCGGAGCGAGGGCACTGCAGAGCCAGTGCCGATAGGAAGCCGTTCGGCCGCGCGGGCCTGTGCTCAGGCACGCCGGGGAGGCGGGAGGAGGGGAGTGTCCGTCCTGCTCTTCAGGATCGGGAGGGACCGCTCGGGCAGTTCTTTCGCCGGAAGTTCCGCAGCCGCCAGGGTGGTCCTCACCGGAGCGCAGGCCTCAAACTTGGGCAGCTTCACCTCGGCCGCAGGAGCCTTCTCCGCGGACCGGCCCGCTTCAACGATCCGGCACAGTTTGCAGGCGTGGCGGCCATCGAAGGTCTTCGCAAGCGCCGTGGACAGGGAGTCTTCCTGCGCGTAGCGGGCAATCATCCCCGCCCACGCGACCGACTGAAGCAGCGCCCAGTGAAGCCCCAACGACAACGTCAGGACCACAACGGCAACTGCTTTGACACTCCGCGGCACTGGGGAGGCTCTCTACCGACCGGAAGCATCCAGGTCAACCCCCGACCGCATTTCTGTCGGGACCAATGGATCCCCACGAGTGTCCCCCGGCGACCTTCCGCACGTCCTTCCCGCGCGGACGGATGCCCGAACTTTCCTTGTCCAATTCCCGAAATCCGCCGGAAGTAGGGGTGTTCACTCGTCGATGCCTCCGGACTCCTCCCGTCCTCCCGATTCGGCCGCCGCACAACAGCGGTTTCTTTCGCTTTTCCTGCGCAGCGAGCGCGAGGTCTATCGCTACGTGGCGGCGCTGGTGCCGAACCCGGCCGATGTGGAGGACATTGTGCAGCAGACCGCCCTGGTCCTGTGGGAGAAGTTCGACACCTATGATCCGGCCCTGCCGTTTACTCCGTGGGCGTGCCGGTTCGCACTGAACAAATCCCGCCAGTGGGTCGAACGGCATCAGCGATGGAAGGCCCTGCTGGAGGGGGGCCTCGCGGAGGACCTCGCGCATCGCCGTGAGGAATTGCGGCCGGAACTGGAACTCCGGCTCCGACACCTCGAACACTGCCTTCGGCGCCTCCCCAACGAACAACGATCCCTGGTCGAGGGCTACTACTACCGGCGCCAGGAGATCGACCAGCTTGCGCTGGAATCCGGTCGCACCGTGGCGTCGGCGTACAAGGCGCTCCAGCGGATCCGGCAGTCCCTGTTGCTCTGCATGGAAACCTCCGCCCATCCGGAAGGAGGCGCCTCGTGAACGGCACGGTTCCCTCCCCCGAATTTGAGGAGGCGGTCGCGGCGGCCTGCCATGGCACGGCCACCGGGGAGCAACTCCGCGCCCTGAACCACGTGTTGAGGACGAACCCGGAGGCCCGGGACGCCTACCTCCTGCGGGTGGAACTGCATGCGCGCCTCGCCTCCGATCCCGACCTGTTTCTTTCGCCGGACGCGGCGAATCCAGCAGCCGACGCGGCTCCCTCCCGGCAGTTTCTGCCGCCTCAACCTGCGGTATCCAACCCCGCCTTCATTGCCCGCTGGAGGACGCCCCAGACCCTCGTGCTGGCCATTGCCGCCTGTCTGGCACTGATGCTGGCGGGAGCAGGGTGGTGGCGCCGGAACCCGCCGACACACCGGCCGGAGGCCACCAGCCGCGCGGTCGCCATGCTCGCCCGCGCCGTCAACGCCCGTTGGAGCTCCACCCATTCCCCGCCGCAGCTGGGTTCCCCACTGGAACCCGGCCTCCTGCGACTGGAATCCGGACTCGTCCAGATCGTCTTCTACAACGGCGCCCGCGTGGCCCTTGAGGGACCGGCCGAGATCCGCCTTGTGACCTCCTCCTCGGCCGACGGCATCCTGGGTCGGCTGACCGCGGAGGTCCCCCCGCAGGCCCGCGACTTCCGGATCTCCACGCCCGTCCTTGCCGTCACCGCCCCGGGAACCTCCTTCGGTCTCAACTTGGGACGGGACCGGACCGAACTGCACGCCTTCGAGGGAACCGTCCGGTTTCACACCCGCGACGACACGATCGCCCGGAGCCTGGATGCGGGAAGCGGTGTGGTGCTCGAGGGCACCCGGCCGCCGAGCCCCCTTCCGGCACATCCTTCCGGTTTCGATTCCCTCTTTGCGCTCCAGACGAGATCCGTAGCCGCCGACTCCGTGCGGTACCAACAGTGGCGCCGCGCCAACCAACAGCGCCGCCAGGATTCCTCCCTTTGGGTCCACTTCGACTTCGAACACGGCTCCGCATCGGACTGGCGCCTGCCCAACAACGGATCCCTGAGCGGAACCGTTCCCGACGCCACGATCGTGGGATGCCAGTGGCAGGAAGGTCGCTGGGCCTCAAAGCCGGCGTTGGAGTTTCGCGGTGTCAGCGATCGGGTGCGACTCAACGTCCCCGGCCCCTGCGAGGCGCTGACGCTGGCCGCCTGGGTGCGCATCCAGGGACTCGACCGTCCGATCAACTCCCTGTTCATGTCCGATGGATTCCTCCCCGGCACGGTGCACTGGGTGATCCGCGACGACGGAGCCCTGGGCCTGACCGTGATCGGACCGGGTGGGCACCATCAGATCCTGGCCAGTCCGCCGGTGATGACCGTCGACCAGTTCGGCATTTGGACGCACCTCGCCGTTGTCCTGAATCCGGGGGAACAGCGGGCGACCCACTACGTGAACGGCCAACCCGTCTCGCGACACCGCGTCCGCATCGCCCCTCCGTTTGAGCCCGGCGCCGCGGAACTGGGCAACTGGAACGCCGTCGGCTTCCCCGGCGACGACCCGTTCCTCATCCGCAACTTCAGCGGCGTCCTGGACGAATTCTCCCTGTACGGACGCGCCCTGGACGACGCGGAGATCGAATCCCTGTACGCACAGGGACGACCCCAGTCGGATCCGCCCGCGTCCGCACGACCCTGACCCCCTTCCCTTTTCCTGAACGCATGAACCCCAACCTCACCCTCCTCTTTCTCATCACGGCACTGGCCAGTGGCCCGAGCCTCGGACAATCCAACACCAATGCCCCGGTCGAAGACTGGAAGCCCGCCTCGTCCAATCAACCGGGCAAGGAATACCCCAAGGTGAATTCCGAGGGCCGGGTGAAGTTCCGGATTGTCGCGCCCAAGGCCCAGAGCGTGGGCGTCAGCTTCCGCGACAGCAGCCCGTTCACCAAGGGTGAGGATGGCGCGTGGTACGGATACACCCGTCCCTTGGACGAGGGCTTCCACTACTACACGCTGAATCTCGATGGCGCCGAGGTTCCCGATCCGAACAGCCTGATGTTCTTCGGCGCCCAGCGCTGGGGCAGCGCGGTCGAGCTTCCCGCCAAGGACCAGGACTTCTATGCGCTCCGCGACGTTCCGCACGGACAACTCCGCGAAGTCTTCTTTCCCTCCAAGAGCACCGGGACCCAGCGCCGCGCCTTTGTCTACACGCCCCCGGGATACGACCAGAATCCGGATCAGCGGTATCCGGTCCTCTACCTGCAGCACGGCTGGGGCGAGAACGAATACGGATGGGGCGCGCAGGGCCGGACGCGGGAGATCATGGACAACCTGATCGCGGAGAACAAATCCCGGCCCTTCATCATCGTGATGATCTACGGCATGACCAATGAAACCAGGATGGGTGGCCTGCGGGATTTCGACATCGCCCCCTTCGAGACGGTGTTGGTGAAGGAGTTGATCCCGTATATCGACTCCCATTTCCGGACGCTCCCCACCCAGCCGAACCGGGCGATGGCCGGTCTTTCCATGGGCGGCATGGAAACGCGGACGATCACGCTGCGGAACCTCGACACCTTTTCGCACATCGGAATATTCAGCGGCGGCAGCATTGGCCTGACCAACATCACCGATCTCCCGGCGTTCAAGGCGGGGAACAAGCTCGTCTTTGTCAGCTACGGCAGCCGGGAGCTTGGCAACAGCCGGTCCGGGGACCCCAAGGCCAACATCGAGGCCCTCAAAGCCGCCGGAATCCACGGCGTCTTCTATGTCTCGCCGGACACCGCCCATGAATGGCAATCCTGGCGTCGAAGCCTCCGTGAATTTGCGCCCCTCCTCTTCAAGGACTGAACGTCGCGTGCCGAGGCTCCGCCCCCAGGCACACCCCGCCTCCCTTCGGAACCACCGAAACAGCGTCTCCCGATCCCTTCCCCATCCCCCTTATTCCGGAATCCATCCCCGTCCCTGTCACCATGAAATCCCTCGTCCTCATCCTCACCCTCCTCCTCGGTCCGGGCATCGCCTCGGCGGCCGAC
>JAEUHD010000132.1 GCA_016793645.1 Verrucomicrobiales bacterium | reverse complement strand
ACATCGGTGTGATTGAGTTTCCCCAGGCCGGACTGCAATTGCTGACATTCCACTACGGCAAGGGGAACAACTTCGCGTACTTCGAGTTTGAGCCGGTGAAGCCGTAAGGTGGATCCCTTCCGTTGTTGAGGCGTGGGAGGGGTGGCGTGTCGCCGTCCGTAACTCGATCCCTGGAGTGAACGCGCGGTTTCACACCCAGGGCGACGTCAGCGCCTCCTTCCGTCGGCGGCTACGGGTGGAACCCCCCTCCAGAAAGGTGGCTGCGGGCTGCCGCCCGCGGGTGACCCTTCCTTTGCGCCTGCAGCGCGAAGGACCCGCGGGCCGTTCGAGACGAAAGGGGAGGGATGGCGTGTCGCCGTCCGTAACTCGATCCCTGGAGTGAACGCGCGGTTTCATACCCAGGGCGGGGTCAGCGCCTCCTTCCGTCGGCGGCTACGGGTCGATATCCCTCCTCAGGAAGGTGGCTGCGGGCTGCCGCCCGCGGGTGAAGATGTGGCGTGATGCGCACCGCGTCGTTCGCAGGCTGGCGCCTTCGAGCCGATCCCGTAGGGTGGGCGCGTGACACCGGGAGGGTTGACGGATTCCCACGGCCGGGTGATGCGCGACCTGCGGGTCAGCATCACCGACCGCTGCAATTTCCGCTGCCTCTACTGCCTTCCGGAGACGGAGGAGGCCGCGAACTTTTACCAGACCCGGTTCCATCCGCCGTCGGCCAATGCATCGGTGCCAATCCAATATGGGTGGAAGTCGCGATCGGAAATCCTCACCTACGAGGAGATCCTGCGCGTGGTGCGGGTCGCGGCGGGCCTCGGAATCGAGAAGGTGCGGATCACCGGCGGCGAACCCCTGTTGCGGCGGCGTGTGGACACCCTGGTGGCGGGACTGTCCGCGATCCCCGGAGTCCGGGACCTGGCGATGACCACCAATGGATTCCGCTTTGCCGGCGTTGCGCAGTCGTTGCGCGGGGCGGGCCTCCACCGGGTCAGCTTCAGCCTTGATTCCCTCGATCCGGGGAATTTTCGGCGCATGACCGGGCGGGCCGGCCTGCAGGAGGTGCTGGACGGTATCCGTCTTGCGCAGGATCTCGGTTTCTCGCCGGTGAAGGTGAACGCCGTGGTGATCCGCGGGTTGAACGATCAGGAATTGGAATCCCTTGCCGGGTTTGCGCGGGAGCGCCAACTCAGCTTCCGGTTCATTGAGTTCATGCCGCTCGACTCGAGCCGGGCCTGGCAGCGCGACCTTGTGGTGCCGGGGCGGGAGATTCTGGAGCGGCTTCGTCAGCGCTTCGAACTTGTCCCGGTGGAGGCGCGGGGGAATCCCTCCGAAACCGCCAAGCGCTGGGCCTTTGCGGACGGCCGTGGCGAGATTGGCATCATCGCCCCGGTGACCGAACCGTTCTGTGGCCACTGCAACCGGCTCCGCCTGACGGCCGATGGCAAGCTTCGCACCTGCCTGTTCAGCCTGGGCGAACATGACCTGCGTCCAATGCTCCGCGGGACTGCGTCCGATGACGATCTGGCTTCCGCACTCGTGGAGATCGTCCGGCACAAGGAGGCGGGGCACCGCATCGGCCAGCCTGATTTCGTGCAGCCCGCGCGCACCATGAGCTGCATCGGGGGTTGATGCCGTGGGAACGCGGCGTACAGGGGATGCGTGGAATCCCGGCAGAAAAAAGGCCGATCCAAAGGATCGGCCTTGATGGACGGGATTGACGCCGGGCGTTCCGGGGGGCGGCTACCTGAGTCGCGTGGAATGCTCCTGCATCCACATCACGTCCCGGTTGTTTCCCTGGACGCCGGATTGAACCCAGCTGCTCTTCTTGATGGGCGGCATGGTGCGCGCATCCGACCACCGCTTGATCTCGGAGTGGCCGTCGCCGAAGGAGAAGCCGCCGGCACGGTTATGGTAGCTGGCAGGAACGTCCACCATGCTGATGGAGTTGGGGTTCGGCTTCACGTCGTAAGCAGAGTTTTCCATCGAAACCACAAAGAATCCGTCGTTGATGCTGTCTTCCCGCTCGTCCAGCAGAACGTAGGTCATGGCGGGTCCCGGGTCGTTCATGGAACCGGATTTTGTGAACACCCACCATTTTTCGTGGTTGTCACGCTTAGGTGCCCACCCGCCATCCGTCCCCTTGTTGCCTCCAACCCAGATGCTCATCGCCATGCTGCGGATGCGGGGAACGGTCCTCCGGGTCCGATCCAGTGCAGTGCTCAGGTCGGCGGGACATTTCCAAATGCTCCGGGATTGGCCGGTGTACTTCCACAGGGGACTCTGGGTGAGCCAGTTGGTATTCCAATTCCCCTCCTTCGTCCGGTCGAGCCAGTCCAGATCACCTTGCACCCAGGCACCGTCCGAGGTGTTGGCGTTCACCTCCGGGGCGTAGGCGTAGAGGAGTTGGTCATTGTTGTCGCCATTGTACATGGCCCAACCCAGCAGGAGCTGCTTGTGGTTGTTCATGCACGAAATGCCCTGGGCCTTGGTCTTGGCCTTGCCCAGTGCCGGAAGGAGCATTCCGGCCAGGATGGCGATGATCGCAATGACGACGAGCAGCTCAATGAGCGTGAAACCGCGGCGACGTGACGGATGGGGAATGGACATACAGGGGATTCTTCAGCTTGCGGACGAGAGGTCGGGGAGCGCTGACCTGCCTTACTACTAGCGAGCAAACGCGGGGCCGCCAGTCCGAAAAAGCGAAGTTTTCCGGAAATCTTTGGGACGCGTCCCCGGCGCTCGAGTTACCTACGGCGCCCGGCTCCCTGGAATCAGTGCGGGAACGGGGAAGCAGGGACCGGCGAGGGGGTGTTTCCGAAGGAGGCTCCGGACTGGACCCAGTGGACCAAAGCCACCTGTTCCTCTGCGGTTAATGGTTCCTTGCCATCGGGAGGCATGACGTCGTCATGGTTTCGGGGAAGCAGGATCAGTTTCACGAGTTGGCTGCGCATGGGATCCCCGGGGACAATGGCTTGCGCACCGCTATCGCCTGCCGCCAGCGCGGACTCCCGTTGATCAAGCCGGAGGTGGCCCTTCTGCTTCTCGGGACCGTGGCACGCGATGCACTTCCGCTCCAGCAGGGGCTGAATGGAGGTGCTGTACGTATCGCCGTCCTGGGGAACCGACGGGGCCGGCGGAGCCGCCTCGGCGACCCCCATCAGGTTCTCCATTGAATGGGGCGCACCCGCGGTCAGGAACTTGGATCCGTGGGTGAGGGTGCCGCCCTGGTGGCCGGCGAGGAGCAGACATCCCAGACTCGCCGCCAGGAGTCCGCGGTAGGTGCGGCGGACCAGGACGCGTTCCGGGTCCGGATACAACCGCCGGTGCAGCACCCAGGTGAGGGTGGCGAGCACGGAGACGGCGATGCCCGAGAACTTGTGCATCGTCAGCATCTGGCCATCGAACTCCCCATGGAGGGCCCTCAGGAGGCCGAGTCCGGTGGCCAGCCACGCGACGACCACGCTCAACCCCAGCGTGTAGCCCACCGCACGCCGGGCTGGTTCGCTCGGACGCCGGATCGCCCAGAGTTCCAGCAGGGCGGCCAGTGACAGGAAGCCGATGGGATAGTGCAGCATGATGACGTGGAACGGGCCCAAGAAGTCAGGCCAGTTGAACGCCACGGTTGCGGACAAGGCACTCATCCCCGGGTTGGACGTGCGTCGCCGGGCCGTGTCATCAATGGATTTCTCCTGATGCAACCCGCTGCGGATTCCTCCAAGCTTTGAAGAATCTCCGAAGCAACGAAGTCCGGACGGGTGCACCTGCCCGCGGTTCGAAACCCGGAGGCGCCTGCACCCTTCATGAAGCTGTTCCCCCCAATCGGTCTTTCCCTGGTGTTGCTCGCGACGGTGGAATCCCGGGGTGCGGATGCGGCGAAAGCCACCGCGTCGTCGGACCGGGAGCCGCTTCCTGGAACTGCGGCCCTGACCCTGGACGGGGACATTGCCTCCGAGTTGGTCGCCGGCGTCGACCGGTTTCTGTTGCGGAAGATCGACGCCTCGGTCGAGGGGCGAGCCCGCCATTGGAATCGGGATTTCTCGTCGCCCGATGCCTATGTCCGGTCCGTGGAAACCAATCGTCAGCAGTTGGCGCACCGTCTTGGGGTGCGCGATGCACGGGTCAACGCCCCAGCCCTCGAGCTGCTGGCCACGGTGGACCATCCGGCCTTGGTGGGCACCGGGGCCGGGTATGGGATCCAGGCAGTGCGGTGGCGATCCTTTGGGGACGTCCATGGCGAGGGACTTCTCCTGACGCCGGAGGGGAAGTCTCCGGTGGCCGACGTGGTGGTGGTTCCGGATGCCGGGCAGACGCCGGAGCAACTGAGCGGGCTTCAGGAGGGGATGTCCCCGCAATTCCAGGTGGCCCGCCGTCTGGCGGAGAACGGGTGCCGGGTCCTGGTTCCGGCGATCATGGACCGTTCGATGGGACCGCACCTGGGGCGAGGCCGCATGACGGCCCGGGAGTTTCTGTATCGACCCGCCTTCGAGCTTGGGCGGCATGTGATCGGGTACGAGGTGCAGAAGGTGTTGAGCGCGGTGGACGCATTTTCGGCCGGGGCTCCGGGACGTCCGGTCGGTGTCTTCGGGTGGGGAGAGGGGGGCCTGCTGGCCTTTTACTCGGGGGCCCTGGATCCGCGAATTCGGGCGGTGGGAGTCAGTGGTTACTTTGATGATCGCCGTCAGGTGTGGGAGGAGCCGCTCGACCGGAATGTCTTTGGACTGCTGGACCAGTTCGGCGACGCCGAGGTCGCCTCGTTGATCGCCCCGCGAACGTTGGTTGTGGAGGCGGCACGGGGTCCGGAGATCACGGTGACCGGGCAGGGGGGCGGCGGTCCCGGGCGCCTGCTCACCCCGCGCCCCGAGGTGGTCCGGCAGGAGGTCGAGCGTGCCCGCAAACTGACGGAGCGACTTTCGCCCGCGCCGACGCTGGATCTGGTGATGAGCGGGGACGGCACCGGGCCGGCGGGCAGCGACGTCGCGGTGGGTGCCTTTCTCCGCGCCCTGGGCGTTTCGAACGTCCTGCTTCCCCCGGGAAGTCCGCCGCAGAGGGCGGCGTGGATTCCCGATGCCGTCGAGCGACGCCAGCGTCAGATGGAGGAACTGGACCGGCACACACAGCGGCTGCTGGTGGAGAGTCCGGAGGTGCGTCGCGAGTTCATGAAGCGCCTGGATTTCCGGACCCCGGAGTCCTATGCCGCGACCGTCGAGCCCTACCGGGAATACTTCGCGGAGGACGTGGTGGGGCGGTTTTCGGATCCCCCGCTGGCGGCGAATCCCCGGACGCGCAAGGCGTACGAGGCGGGGAAATGGGTGGGGTACGAGGTCGTGCTGGATGTGTTTCCAGACGTCATTGCCTATGGGATTCTCCTGGTGCCGCGCGATCTGAAGCCGGGGGAGCGGCGTCCGGTGGTGGTTTGTCAGCACGGACTGGAAGGACGGCCCCAGGATGTCGTGACCGGCGACAAGGAGGCCTATCATGATTTTGCGGCGCGGCTGGCCGACCGTGGATTCATCACCTTTGCGCCGCAGAACCTGTACATCTTCACCGACCGGTTCCGGACCCTGCAGCGCAAGAGCAACGCCATCAGGAAGACCCTGTTCTCGACCATTGTTCCGCAGCATCAACAGATCGTGGACTGGCTTCAGACGCTTCCGTTTGTGGATCCGCAACGGATCGGATTCTACGGACTCAGCTACGGGGGAAAGTCGGCGATGCGCATTCCGCCGCTGGTGAAGGATTATGTGTTGTCGATCTGTTCCGCGGACTTCAACGAGTGGGTGGGCAAGAACGCGGCCACGGCGGGTACGCTCGGCCGGTACAGCTACACCTGGAGTGGCGAGTACGAGATCTTCGAGTGGGACCTGGGGAGCACCTTCAACTACGCCGAGATGGCGGCCCTGATTGCGCCGCGTCCCTTCATGGTGGAGCGCGGGCACTTCGATGGGGTGGCGCCTGACGAAGCGGTCGCGTGGGAGTTCGGGAAGGTGAAGTTCCTTTACGCCGCCCGACTGGGGATCGGGGACCGGTGCGAGATGGAGACCTTTGTCGGTCCGCACACGATCCATGGCCAGGGCACCTTCGACTTTCTCCATCGACACCTGAACTGGCCGAAGCCTTGACCGGCGTCCCGGACCTCTGTCAGGCAGGGTGCGTATGCTGATTGTGCATGTTCAGGTGCGGGTGCTTCCCGGAATGGAATCCGCGTTTATTGAGGCGACCCGGGCCAATGCGTCGGCCTCGATCCTTGAGCCGGGCATTGCCCGTTTCGACGTGGTGCGACATCGGGATGACCCCACCCGATTCATCCTGGTTGAGGTCTACCGGGATGCCGAGGCGCCCCTCCGGCACAAGGAAACCGCCCACTATGCCACCTGGCGGGACACCGTGGCGCCGATGATGGCGGAGCCGAGGAGCAGCGTGAAGTTGGACGCCATTTTCCCCGATCCGGCGAAATTTTGAGAGGTGCGACGCCGTGATGGCCTCCTTCCGGTCGGAATGCCTGGATTCGGGACGGGACGGCGACCGGGAAGATGGATAGCTTTGGGCCGGCTGTTTGCCGACGGGCTTCCAGCCGTGCCTCTCCCCTTCGGTGTCCGCTCCTCACGCCAATCCTGAACCTGGTCTCGGACCGGATCCGAACGTGCCGCCCGCCTTGCCCGCGTCGGCGTCCGGCGTCCACGGGCGGAGGATTTCGAGTTGGGCGGGGCGGGTGGTGCTTCTCGGATCGGTGGTCCTGATGGCGTTTCCCGGGACCCGGGTGGTGGGGGTGTCGGTCTGGGTGGCCGTGAACGGACTGGTCTTGATCCGCGGATTGCTTGGATGCGTGTTCCAGCCCCGATCCTGGTGGGCGGAACGCGGATCGGTCGGACGATGGGCCTTCTGGCCTTCCCTGCTGGGGGTTCTCCTGCTGCGCTCCGGATTGGAACCCTTCATCGCGGAGGTATCCGGGCAGTGGCTGCCCGCGGGGTTCCTGTATGCATTGTCGTTGTTGGTGTTGGTTCCCGTCCTGATGGGGGCGCTCCTCTGGAGTTGCCTGGGAGCCGGCGTGGCGGCCTGGGGGCTGCGGCGTCGCGTCGCCGGTCCCGGAGAGCTTCGGGGCGGGATCCGGATCTGGTGGCTCACGACGCTGGGGGCCCTCGTGGCCGTCGCCGCGCTTTCCCGGAGGGAGGATTCCGCAGCGTTGCGACTGGCGTGTGGAGCGTCCATTCCGTTGGCGACCCTGGGGCTTCAAGCGGGGATGCGGATTCTCGTCGAACGGGGCGCCCTGCGTCGGATGAACCTCTGGCTCGGACACTGGCTGGTCTGGCGGCGGGCTTCCGGGCGTGTTCTCGATCTGCGGGGTCCGGTGGCCGCACTGGTGGGATTCCTGGTCGCCTGGGCGCTGGTGGTTTCCGGAGCGCTGCTTCCGGTGCAGGCGTCCGCGCTGCTGTCGGAGATCCAGTTTTTGAACGCCTCCAATCCCTCGCGATTTCATCTCGTCCTGGAAGGCGATGAGCCGGGGGCTCCGGTTCAGGGAGAGGCTTCGGGAGGGCGGATCCGGGTCGAACCGCCCCAGGTCTTCGGAAAGGTGGTGTTGCTCGAGTGGGATGTCCCCGCCCTGCGGACCGCGACAACGACGGGTTCCGAGGCGGGGGTTGGCGCGGAATTGATCCAGTTGCTGGCGCAGGCCGGGGCGTTGCGCGTCGTGCTCCCGACTCCGGCGACGGACGCCGGGCTGGTGGGTTCCGATTCGCGGCTGGTCCCTCCGGCCGCGGCGGATGAGTCGGCGCGGGCTCTGGCGGACCTTCCGAAGCTGGTGGCGGCGGTGCGTTCCGCGGGGAATGTGCTGTTGCTGGATCCCGCACGGAACCTCCTCGAACCGGATCCCGATCCGGGTGGCGGGGATGCGGGAACCTTGTCCCGCGATTCGTATCGCGCGTTGAAGGTGGTGGCGCTGGAGACCGGTTCGCCAAGGATGGCGCCGATGCAGATTGCGGCGTTGCCCGCGGTGCCGTTGAGGAGCGCTCCCGGGGAGCGCCCGCCGGCGGCCCTGACCCTGGCCGGTTCGTTGATGGGGGTCACGAACGTGGAGGTCCGGTTCACCGGACCGCATCGCGCCCGGGTTTTGGGGCGCGACATCGCGGTTCTGGATGACCGCCCCGGACGTCTCCTGCTGGACTTCGTCACCGCAACCCAGGGGCGGGACTTCGTACGCGTCCCGTATTCCAGTGTGCTGAGAGGCGAGGAGTTGTTTGATCCGTCGTCCGGCCCGTCGGGCGCGTGGCTGAAGCCTTCCGAATTCTTCCGGGGCAAGGTGGTGATCCTGCAGTCCCTGCGATCCGGGTCGGTGGCGAGTCCCTGGGGTTCCCTCGAGCCGACCGAGATGCTGGCCCACGGAGTGCGGACCCTGATGGGGAGTTACTTTGTCGGCCCCATGTCCCGGGGGATGGAAACGGCGTATGCCTTGGGGTGTGCCCTCATTCTGGGACGGCTGGCCGTGGGGAGAAATCCGATCAAGGCCAGTTGGCGTCTCGTGCTGGTGGTCCTCTTCACCTTTGGATTGAGCCTCGCCCTCCTCGCGGGCGGGACGTGGCTGGATCCGGTCTTTCCGTCCGCGGCGGCATTGGCCGCCTTTCTGTTGGTCACCCAGTTGACGCTGGCGATGGAGCGGACGGCCAAGGAGCGGAACCGGTTCCTGCTGGACCGCTTCGTGGCGTCGGAGGTTGTGGATGAGCTGCTGGAACCGCCGGTGACGCAACTGGGCATGGAGGGGAGGCGGGAGCGGGTGGTCGTGCTGTTTGCGGACGTCCGCGGCTTCACCCAGTTTGCCGAGGCCCATTCCCCGGAGGAGGTGATGACGGTGGTGAACTCCTACCTGCACGTGATGAATGAGGCCCTGCACCGGCATGGGGGCATATTGGACAAATACACGGGCGATGGCCTGATGGCGCTGTTCCGGCTGGATCGGGACGTCACCGTCGCGCAGTCCGTCGCCGCGGCCCTGGAGATGCGGGACGCGGTGTTGGCGCTGTCCGCCGACCGTGCGGCGGGCGGGGACAAGTCGCTCCAGGTCGGGATCTCCATGCACGTGGGGGAGGCGGTCGTCGGTTTGGTCGGGAACCCGGAGCGCCAGGTGAATTTCACGGCGTTGGGACACACGGTGGTGGTGGCCGCGCGCCTTCAGACGCAGGCCGCGGGAGGCGAGGTGGTCGTGACGCGCGAGGTGTTTCAGGAAGTGGGGACGGCGTTCGAAATGACGCCGCGCCCCGCGGTCCGGGTGAAGGGCGTCACCGAGCCGGTCCAACCCTATCTGGTCGTGGAGCGGAATCCCCGGATCAGTACCGCGGCGGAGCTCGATGCGAGGTAGCCGGGATTCTGGGCGAGACACCCGAGCGGTGATGCGTGCAATCTTCCGCGGTGTCGGAGGAAGCATGAGCGGAACGCGGGACATCGTCATCCTGGGCGGCGGCATCATCGGGCTGTGTTCGGCCTATTACGCGGCCCGGCGCGGGCACCGCGTGACGGTGGTGGATCGCAACCCGGAGCGGCGCGATGGTTGTTCGTTTGGAAATGCGGGCATGATCGTGCCCAGCCATTTCATTCCAATGGCGGCCCCGGGCATGGTGGCGCTGGGGTTGCGGTGGATGTGGAATCCGGAATCGCCGTTTTACATCAAGCCGCGCCTGAGTCCGGACCTGCTTTCCTGGGGCTTCCGCTTCTGGCGTGCGGCGACGGCATCCCGGGTCCAGGCCGCCGCACCGGTGTTGCGCGACCTTCACCTCGCGAGCCGGGCCGCCTACGAGGAACTGGCGGCGCTTCCGGACGCCGACTTTGGGCTCGTTCGTCGGGGACTTCTGATGTTGTGCCGCACGGGCCACACCCTTGAGGAGGAGGTGCGGGTGGCGGAGCGGGCCCGGGAGTTGGGGGTGCCGGCGCAAGCCCTGAATCCCGTCCAGACGGCGGCGCTGGACCCGGGCATTACCCTCAGTATCGCCGGTGCGGTGCATTATCCGAAGGACTGCCATCTCTCCCCGGGCCGCTTCATGGCGATGATCCACCGGGAGGCGGTGCGGATGGGGGTGAATTTTGTCTGGAACGCGGAGATCACGGGACTTCGTCGGGAGGGAGAACGCCGGATTGGGGCTGTGGGTGTTTCCGGGCATGGTGAACTTGCGGCCGACGAGTTTGTGCTGGCCTGCGGCAGTTGGTCGGAATCACTGGCGGGCGGCTTGGGCCTGGCCATTCCGCTGCAGGCGGGCAAGGGATACAGCCTCACCCTGCCCCGGCCCCGACAGCTTCCCCAGTTGTGTTCGATCCTGACGGAGGCGCGGGTGGCGGTGACGCCCATGGGAACCTCGCTGAGGATCGGGGGCACCCTGGAGATCGCGGGCCTCAATGAGGACATCAACCCGCTCCGTGTCCGGGGCATTGTCCGGTCCGTTCCCGAATACTTCCCGGAGTTTCGGCCCTCCGATTTCGAGGGGATCGCCCCGTGGCGCGGTCTTCGTCCCTGTTCACCCGATGGACTGCCCTACCTGGGGCGGACCGGGCGTTATGACAACCTCGTGGTCGCCACGGGTCACGCCATGATGGGCCTGAGTCTGGGTCCGGTGAGCGGGCGGATCGTCGCGGAACTGGTTTCGGGAGAGGAACCCTCCCAGCCGCTGGCCCTGTTGGATCCCGATCGGTACGCCTGAGGGGCGGGGAGGGTTGGCTCAGGCGCTCCGCGGGTTGAATCGGGATTTCTTGGCGAGGCCTTCCCAGAGTTCCCGTTCCGCGGCGTCGAGTTCCTTGGGAAACGCCACGGCCAACATCACGTGAAGATCACCGCGTTCGCCGGAGGATCCTCGGGGGAGTCCGCGTCCGCGCACCCTCAGGCGCTGACCGGGATTGGCTCCGGGCGGAATCCGGATGGTCACCGGGTCCTCCAGGGTGGGGACCGGCAGCGTGGCGCCGAGGGCGGCCTCCCAGGGGGCGAGATCGAGATCCGTCTCCAGATCCGACCCGTTCACCCGGAATTCCGGATGCGCCACGATGCGCACGTGGAGGAACAGGTCGCCGCTGGATCCCCCGCCGTGTCCGCCGCCGCCCTTGCCGGCGATCCGGATGATCTGGCCATCCTGAACGCCGCTGGGAATGCGCACCTTGAAGCTTTGCGTGCCCTCGGTTCCGGTGCGGGGGTCGGCGGTCCGCAGGGAAACGGTGCGCACGGATCCCGTGAGCACCTCATTCAGTGTCACCGCGATCTCCCCTTCCACGTCCGCGCCGCGTCGTTGCGCCGGCCCTTCATCGGCGCCGAATCCTCCGGCGCGTCCGCCGAAGAAATGCTCGAAGAAGTCGCTGAAGCCGGTGCCGTCGAATTCGAATTCCGTCCCTCCGGCGCGGGCGGTTCGCCGACGGCCGCCCCCGCCCCCGCCGGTGCCGTTCCAACCGGGCGGCGGCTGAAAGCCGCCCTGTTTCCAATTCGCCCCGAGGGTGTCGTACTTTTTCCGGTTCTCCGGATCGCTCAGCACCTCGTACGCCTCGTTGATTTCCTTGAACTTCTCCTCGGCGGCCCTCTTGTCCTTGGCGACATCGGGATGGTACTGGCGGGCCAGTTTGCGGAAGGCCTTCTTCAGGTCGTCGGCGCCTGCCGTGCGCGGCACGCCGAGCACGGCATAGTAGTCTTTGAATTCCACAGCCATTTCGGAGGGGAAAGATTGGGCGCTTCGCGTCGTCCGCGCAAACTTTGACGCGGAAGAACCGTGTGCTCTTCGGATTCCATGCCCGGATTTCACCCAGCCCGTCTGGCGACGAATGGGTGTGGTCGTTGCGTTTTAGGACCGATGGACCCGGTCCTGGATCGGGGGGAGTCCGAGAATCCGGCGTCGGAGGGTGTCGAGTCCCTGTTGCGCCGAGGCGTATTTGAAGGTCTCGCGATCGAAGCGATTCGCCTGGCGGGTCACGGTTGTTCCCTCCGGACCCGCCAGGCCGATGAACACGGTCCCCACGGGCTTCTCGTCGGAGCCGCCGCCCGGACCGGCGATCCCGGTGAAGCTGAGTCCGTAGTCCGCTCCGCCCGCGCGCCGGGCACCTTCCGCCATGGATCGGGCCACCGGTTCGCTGACGGCACCGTGCCGGGCGATGAGTTCCGGCGGGACCCCGAGGGCGGAGGACTTGGCGTCATTGGAGTAGGTGACGTAGCCGGCCCTCAGGATGGCCGAGGCCCCGGGGATATTGGTCATCCGGTTGGCCACATGGCCTCCGGTGCAGGATTCCGCAAGGGCGAGGGTCATTCCGCGCCGGGTCAGCTCCCGAACCACCGTCAACTCGAGAGTATCGTCCCCCTGGCCAAAAATGAATTCACCGGCGGCCTTTTGCAGTTCGATGGAGGCCGCGTCGATCCAGGCGCCGGACTGGGGACCCCGCCCCACGAATCGGACATCCACCTCCCCGATTCTGGCGCAGAATCCCACTTCGAGCCCGGCCGCCATCAGCGGAGTCAACGGGTTCAGAAGCCGTTCCTCCATGTTGGACTCCCCGATGCCGGTGGTCTTGAAGGTGAGGGACCGGAACCCGTCGGCGACAGGCAGTACTTCGTCCAGGAGCGGCACCAGTTCCTGGTCGAACATGGGGTGCAGCTCCCGGGGGGGGCCTGGAAGAAGCATGAGCCAGGAGGGTCGGCCACCGGCCCGGTAGGGATTGGGGGAAAGGTGGAACGCCAGCCCGGAGGCGGTTCCGTGGCGGTTGACCAGGACCCGTGCGCCCTCCGGGACGTGGGTTTCCACGTGGGTCCGAGCAGGAACCGGGCGTCCCCGGGAGGCGAAGTATCCGCGGATCCGCTCCTCGATTTCAGGTGAATGGATCAGGCGGCGCCCGAGGAGGGCGGCGATACGTTCCCGGGTGAGGTCGTCGCCGGTCGGCCCGAGTCCGCCTGTGGTGATGACAAGATCGGCGCGGCCGAGTGCATCGCGAACGGCGTTCTCGATGTCCTGTGAGCGGTCCGGGACGGTCACCTGGCGGGCCACCGGTCGTCCAAGGTCGGCGAGTCGGCGGCCGAGCCATTGTTGGTGCGTGTTCAGGATCCGCCCCAACAACAGCTCGCTTCCGGTATTGATCAGCTCGACGTCCACGCGGGGCAGGTTACGACGAAGTGTCCGGGGCGCCAGTGTGGCCTCATGCCCTGGTGGAGGCGGCACCCGGAGTTGCGGACACCCCGAGTCGCTCGACGATCTGGGTCACCAGTGCCTCGGGCTCAGGGCCGACGTCCACCGCGAGCGCGTCCGCAGGGGGTTCCAACGTGGCGAGCTGGCTGTCCAGCAACGTGGCCGGCATGAAGTGGCCCTGACGGGATCCGAGGCGTTGCGCCAGGAGGTCCCGGGAGCCCTGGAGGTGGATGAATCGGACCCAGGATTCCCCGTGGAGCAGCAAGGCCCTGTGGGCGTTCTTGAGGGCGGAGCAGGCAAAGACCGCGGAGCGTCCGGTCGAATGGATTTCCCGCATTCTACCTTGGATCGCCATCAGCCACGGCGTCCGGTCGTCGTCGGTCAAGGGAGTCCCCGATCGCATTTTCGCCACGTTGGCGGGGGGGTGGAAGTCATCTCCATCGTGAAACTCCCATCCCAGCCGGGCGGCGAGTTGACGTCCCACCGTGCTTTTCCCGGCTCCGGAGACACCCATGACGATCAGGATCACGCCGGGAAGGGTAGGCGGCGGGGTTCGGCGGAGTTAAGGGGAAACTGGCGCATTCTCGCCGGATCCGGGGGCGGGCGCATCCTGTGGGAGGGTGAAAATTGATTTACTTTCCCAAGACCTTCGAAGAAGAATCGGATGCGGCGTGAGTTCCAGCCAGCCGACCGAATTTCTCCGACACAGTCGCCGGAGACAGGTGTCCTCGTCCGGTTGGCAATCCTGCAGCTCGATCCGATGGCTCAAAAGCTCGACTTAGATTCACTTTCAGCGGCGGGACGGGGAAACCGGTGGGCTCGCTGGGCGTTTGGGCTTGGTGCGTGCGCGTCGCTCGCTGGAGGCGAGGCGGCGATGGCGGTCGAAGCAAGTCAGATCCTGTCGTATAACGTTGGCAAGTTCCTGATACAGCCTCAGTTCGATGCCAGTGCCCAGTTTACGGGCAACTTGTTCTACGGGTCGGAGAATCCCCAGCCGGGAGGGCCGACGACCATTACCCGTGAGATTCGGGGGGTCGATGTTCCGGTAACCTTCCAAAGTCCTCAGGGAAGCGGAGTGGAGTCGGATCTTCTGTGGTATTTGAGTCCGGGAATGGAGGTTCAGTTTGGGGTGAACCCGGAGAATTCCCTGACGATCGGATATTTCCACGACTTCATCCTTTATACCGACCACTCCGACTTCAATGCGGGTCAGGATCGGATTCAGTTTGACGCGCGGGTTCAGAAGGGTCGGTTCACCGTGGTGGGCAACGACACTGTGGCGTGGCTGGATACCATTCTGGGTGGGACGACGGCTGTGGCCGAGCGCGTGCCGATCCGGCGTCTGGCGTGGAGCGATTCCTATCGCTGCACCTATGACATGACGATGAAGACCGATTTGTACGCGGTCTTCAACCACGACTCGATCAACTATCTTCAGTCCGTTCAATTGTACGATCAGGGAACTCTTCGGGGAACCCTGGGTGGGACCTACAAACCGACCGAGCGGATCGGGATTTTTGCGGAAATGGGTGGCGGGCACACCGATGTCAGTGCCAATGAACCCTTCCCTCAGCAGGTTCCGGGAGATGATTCCTGGGTATACGGGGGATTTGTGGGCGTGCGCGGCACCTTCACCCCGAGGGTCACCGGAACGATCAAGGTAGGCTATGAAAGCCGGGAATTTGTGGGTCCTGGGACCACCGGGTCCACCGGGGGTGCCGCTGCCGGGGTGGCGGTGGCCTACAATCCCACGGAACGCCTCCTGGTGAACCTGAGCTTCGACCGGCGGGTGGGTGTTTCTCCGCAGGTTGCGGGACAATCGTACGTCAACGGTCTTTTCGGGTTGAGCGCGACCCAGCAACTTGGCCAAACGGGGCGTTGGTCGCTCCTCGGGCGGTTGGGCTTCGGTTTTGGGACCTTCTCCGGAAATGACGGTCTGGGCAGCGGCGTTGTTCTGACTCCGGATGGACCTGTTCCCGTGGTTTTTGTCACGGATCAGGGGCGTACCGACCAGACCCTGACCGCGTCGCTTGGAGTGTCGTATCAGCCGCGTCCGTGGCTGACCACCTCCCTCACCTACGCGTTTGAGAAGTACAGCACTTCGTTCGATGACGAATACGTCGCCTTGGTGACCGGGCTGAACGATTTCACCGTCAATCGTGTCCTTCTTCAGGTGTCGGTTGGATTCTGAACCATGAACGTACGTTGCCTGTATCGCGGGTGGGCAAGCCTTGCTGTGGCCATTCTCCTGGTGATTCCCGCTTCCTCCAGCGCCCAGAACGCCGCGGCGCCCGGTAGGAAGATTCAGGCGAACGACATCCTCGTCATCAGCGTGCTGGGCGAGCCGGAGATGAACAAGGAGACCAAGGTCAGCAATGACGGACGGGTCGACTATTTCTATGTCGGGGATGTCCAGGTGGCCGGGCAGACCGTGGCGGAAGCTCAGGAGAAGATCCGTCAGCTCCTGATGAAGGACTACTTCGTCAACCCCCAGGTGGGCATCCAGGTGAAGCAGTACGCCCAGGAAACGGTGACGGTGCTGGGGCAGGTGAATCGTCCGGGTCCGGTTCTGCTTCCCACGGATCGGAGGGTGGACATCGTGGAGGTCATTGGCATGGCGGGCGACTTCAACCGCGTGGCCAAGAAGAGCGCCATTGAACTGCGGAGGAAGGGGAAGAGCGTCAAGTTTTCCTACGACGATCTGCGAAAGATCACCGATCCCGCGAAAAAGGTGTACGTGGAACCCGATGACGTTGTTGAAGTCGACATAACCATCTTTTGATGCCAGTCCGGTATGGAAGAAACCAATCCTCCCGCTCCCGTCCGGTCGCCGGGACATCACAGCGACTCCCACCACCTCCGCAGATATTGGTTGGTTGTGGTGGAGCGACGGTGGCTGGTGTTTTGTACGTTTGCCGTCGTGGTGGCCCTCGGGGCCCTGTATGCCTTCAAGGCATCGCCGATTTATGAGTCGGTGGGACGTCTTCAGATTGATCCCGAGTCCGGGGGAATGCTGAGCGTGCGCGATGGAATGTCCTGGGGGACCAAGGATCCCGACTACCTTCAGACCCAGTACAAGGTCCTCAAGAGCCGCACCCTGCTCGAGCAGGTCATTCAAAAGCTCAAACTGGACGAGGATCCCCGGTATGCCCCCGCCGATGACAAGGTGAAGCGGGTCTCCGAGGACATTGAGGTTGAGCCCGAGCGTCTGACGCGCCTGGTGGTGATCAAGGCGCGGCATCCCGATCCGCGCCGCGCGGCGGACATGGTGAACACCCTGATGGATCTGTACCTGATCCAGAATCAGGATCGAAAGATCAAGAAGGCGTATGAGGGTCTCACACTCCTCAGGCAGGAGGCGGAGCAATCGGAGAAGGAATTGATCAAGTCCATTGAGGAGATCCACAAGTACCGTGTGGAGAAGGGAATGATCTCCCTGGCGGATGCGGTCAGTGAGAACATTGATGCCCAAGCCCTGAGGACGGCGCAGGACGACTACGACAAGCAGAACCGCGCCACCGCGGACGCCCAGAAGATCGCGGATGAGGCGGAGAAGTACTTTTCAGAGGGGCGGATCGCCGACTTCTACGGCGTCAACCAGGATAAGCTGGTGTCCGATCTGAAAAGCCGGATCCAGGCGTCCGAGTCCCGCCTCGCCGAATTGAGAACCCGGTACAAGGATGCCCACGAGAAGGTGGTGGCGGTACTGAGTTCCCTGGAACGCGACAAGAAGAGCCTGGATGTCGAGGTGAAGCGGGCCTACGAGACAATTCTCAGCAGTGTTCAGGTGGAGAAGGCGAAGGAGGTCCAGGCGCGTCGCAAGCTGGAGGCGGCGGAGCGCCGGATTTCGGAGCTGAATGAGGCCCGGACGAAGTATGACGTGTTGAACCGGAAGAAGGAGAGGAATGAGTTCTTCTACCAGCAGGTCCTGGCGAAGGTTCGCGAGATCAACCTCAACACCAAGGATACGATGGCGAACATCCTGGTCGATTTCCGGGCGGTTCCGCAGCCGCGCTATGTGAAGCCCAACCGGCCGCTGATCCTGGCCGCGAGCATTGTCTTCGGCCTCGGGGTTTCGATCGCGCTCGCGTTCTTCATCAATTTGATGGACGACTCCATCAAGAGCCAGGAGGACGTCGAGACGTATCTGGGGGCCAATTTCCTTGGCTACATCCCCAGCATCAAGGTTTCCGAGCAGGGTCTGCGGGGACTGCACACCCACCTTCAACCCACGTCCACGGCCTCCGAGGGATTCCGCACGCTGCGGGCCTCCGTGGCGCTGGCCCGTGGGTCGGAGAAGTTGCGGGTCCTGTCCGTAACCAGCACGATTCCCGAGGAGGGAAAATCGCTGTTCTCCTGCAACTATGCGATCGTCACGGCCCAGACGGGGATGAAAACACTGCTGGTCGATGCCGATTTGCGCCGACCCACCGTCCAGAAGTGCTTCAAACTGCAGAGTCCCCACGGACTTTCCGCCTATTTGTCCGACAGCGTCCGGAATTTTGAGGAGATCGTCCACACGACCGAGGTGCCGAACCTCAGTGTCGTTTGTTGCGGGCGGGTTCCGAACAATCCTTCGGAGCTCCTGGGGTCGAAGCGCATGGCGCAGTTTCTCAAGGAGGCGTCGCAGCACTACGACCGGATCATTCTGGATTGCCCGCCGATCACGGCCGTCGCCGATCCCCTGGTGGTGGCTTCCCTCACGGACGGGGTGATCTTCGTCACCAAGTTCAACAAGGTGCGCCGGGACAGCGTCCTCAAGTCGGTGCAGCGCCTTCAGGACTCCGGAATCTATCTGGTGGGCGTGGTGGTCAACGACATCGACTTCGACGGGAAGCACTCCTATCACGGGGATTATTACTACCACCAGAATCGGTACTATCATTCCCACTATTCGAAGGAAGGTTCCCAGGAAGCTCCGGGGAAATCGGGTTCCCGCAAGGCGCAGGAGACGGCTCGAGGCTGAGAGCCAGTCCGGGTGCGGACAGACCCCTTTGAGGTTTCGGACAGTCCCGCTGGGATTCAGGGAGCGGTCGGCGCGCCCTTCATGAGGTGCCAGAGGATGCTGGAGATCCAAAGGGCCACCATCGCGAGACTGAAGGCGATCCGACCTGCGGTTCCCGCGACAACCCCGAGTGCCGCTCCCAGTCCGGCCCGTCCTGCTTCCTTCCAAGGCCGTCCCCCGACCATCTCCGCGGCAGCGGCGCACGCGAGGGGAAGCAGCACCAATCCCCAGGGTGGGAGCACGAACAATCCGGCCACCGCGCCCAGCAGGGCGCCGGTGATACCCCGCCAGGTGGCTCCCAGTCGCTTGGCCCCGTAGGTGGTTGCCAGGAAGTCGAGGGCCAACGATGCGACGGTGAGGATTCCCAGGACGAACACCACGATGCGTGAGGCGCTTTGGTCCCCGAAACAGAGGCGGTGTCCCAGGGCGGCGAGGAAGATCAGCGGCGTTCCAGGGATTCCGGGCAGGGCGGCTCCCGCCATGCCCACCAGCATGACGAGCAGCGTCAGGATGAATCCCATCACTTCGGTTGGCGTCACCGGCGAACCATAGCGTCCTGGAGGGGGGCACCCCACGGAAATTTCTGGGTGGGGAGGCTGGGGGGCGGGGTTCCGGGAGGAGGAGATCCGATCGTCAGCGTCGGCTGGCATTGTCCTTCTGAAGCCGTCAACCTCGCCGCATGAGCCGAAGCGCGATCATGATTGTCCTGGCCGCCCTGTGGGGAATGTCAGCGCTCGGGGGCTCCGGATCCGGGATCCGCATCGAGCGGCTCTTTGGGCCCGAGGTGACCACGGGGGATTACAAGCATCCGGCGGGAATGACGGAGCTTGCCAACGGGGATTTGTACGTCGTGTTTTTCAGCGGGCGGGGAGAGTATCACGACGATGCCGCCGCGGTATTCGGCTCACGGAAGCGGCGGGGCTCGAACCGATGGTCCCGCCCGGAAGCCATCGCGAGGAATCCCTTCCACTCGCTGGGGAACGCGGTGGTCTGGCAGGCTCCGGATGGAACGGTCTGGCTGTTCTACGTCACCCGCCACGGCGAGCTTTGGGACTCTTCGCGGATCACCGCCAAGATTTCCCGAGACGGTGCCCGCACCTGGTCGGAGTCGTTCCAGATCACCTTCGAAGCCGGGACGATGGTGCGAAACCGGCCCATCCTCCTCGAAGGAGGCGATTACCTTCTGCCGGTGTACCACGAAGTCGGGAACGATCCTGAGAGCACGGGTCCGGACTGCACCTCCTTCTTC
>JAEUHD010000127.1 GCA_016793645.1 Verrucomicrobiales bacterium | reverse complement strand
CGTGAAGGGACTCAAGGAGCAGTTCGGCAACCGGGTGGCCGTCACTCCGGAAACCCAGTTCATTGGCCTCGATGCCTACCAGAAGGTCATCGACTCCGGAGTGGACGTCATCCTCCTTGCCTCGCCTCCGGGATTCCGTCCGGCGCACCTCCGGTACGCGGTGGAGAAGGGCAAGCAGATCTTCTGCGAGAAGCCCATGGCGACCGATCCCGTCGGGATCCGGCACGTGATGGAATCCGTGAAGATGGCGAAGGAGAAGAAACTGAACCTGGTCAGCGGATTCTGCTGGCGCAGTGACCTGCCGCGCCGCGCGCTCTATGAGAAGATCCGCGAAGGCGCCATCGGCGACGTGCGTGCGGTGTACGGCACCTACCTGACGGGGCCGGTGAAGCCGATGCCCGCGGCCGAGACCCGCAAGCCCGGCGTTACGGACCTGGAATGGCAGGTGCGCAACTGGATGAATTTCTCCTGGCTCTCCGGCGACGGCCTCGTCGAGCAGTGCATCCACACCGTGGACAAGCTGGCGTGGTGCATGAATGACGTCCCGCCGATCAAGTGCACGGCCAACGGCGGACGCTGCGTTCCCAACAACCAGGGCAACATCTACGACCACGTCACCGTGGTGTACGAGTACGCCGGCGGCGTCCGGGGCGTGGTGGCCCAGCGGCAGATCGCGGGCTGCTACAGCGACAATTCGGACTACATCCTCGGCTCGAAGGGCTATGCCAGGAGCGGATGGAACAATCCCGAGATTTCCGGTGCCAGCCGCTGGCGCTACCAGGGCGAGAAGCCCGACATGTACGTCGTCGAGCACCAGGAACTGTTTGCCAGCATCCGCGGCACCGGACCCCGCCGCTTCGACGGCGACTGGATGGTGTCGAGCTGTCTCCTGGGCATCATGGGCCGTCTGGCCGGGTACACCGGACAGGAGGTCACCTGGGAACAGGCGCTCAACTCGCAGGAGAAGCTGTCCCCGGACGCGCCGCTGTCCTGGGACATGAATCTCGGCATCATGCCGCTGCCGGTCCCTGGAAAGTACAAGCTGGTTTGATACACTCCCTCCTGTGAATCGCCGTTCCTTTCTCCAGTGGACCGCGGGGGCCGGAGCCCTGGCGGGGGTCCTTCCCACCGCCATTGCCGCCGATCCCCCCGCGCGGAAACCCCTGAAGAAGGGCATCATGTTGGGCACGGTCGGCATCGAGGGCGCCTCGGTGGCCGACAAGTTCAAGGCCATCCAGGAGGCCGGGTTCCAGGGCATCGAACCGATGAGCCACATGGACCAGGACGAGGTGTTGCGCGCCCGCGACGCCACCGGACTGGAACTCCCCAGCGTCTGCTGCGGGACCCACTGGGCAAAGCCGATCACGCATCCGAGCGCGGAGGTGCGGGCCGCCGGAGTCGAGGGGCTGAAGCAGTCGCTGCGCGACGCCAAGCGCTATGGATCCAGCTCGGTGTTGTTCGTCGCCGGGGTCGTCAACGCCGAGATCCCGTACGCCGACGCGCTGCAGCGGGCCCGGACGGAACTGATCCCGGTGGTGGACTTCGCCGGCGAGCAGGGCGTGGTCATCGCGATCGAGAACGTCTGGAACAACTTCATGTTGAGTCCGGTCGAATGCGCCCAGTTCGTCGATTCGTTCAACAGCAAGTTCGTGGGCTGGCACTTCGACGTCGGCAACGTCATCAACTACGGCTGGCCCGAGCAGTGGATCCGGACGCTGGGGCCGCGCATCCAGAAGCTGCACATCAAGGAGTACAGCCGCGCCAAGGCCGACAAGCAGGGCAAGTGGGCCGGCTTTGATGTGGAGTTCCTGAAGGGCGACAACAACTGGCCCGCGGTGATGAAGGCGCTGGACGACATCAACTACCACGGCTGGGGCATCGCCGAGCAGGGTGGTGCCGGCAGTGCGGCAGGGCTGAAGAAGCTCAGTAGCGAGATGGATCGCATCTACGCGTCGTAGTCCACTCCCCGATCCGGCCGGGCTAAATCCCGGCAAGCCGCGTATCGGCGTCCCCGAAGTGCTCCAGGGAGACGCCCATCCTGTCCATCAGGGACAGATAAAGGCTGCACACCTTCCGGTTCTCATCGCCCTTGTCGCGATAGTTGAGGACGCGGCCGGTCTCCAGCGCGCCGCCCAATCCGCCGACCGTCAACATCGGCAGCCGCGTGCTGTCGTGATGGTTTCCGGACCACATGTTCGACAGCAGGAGCAGGCAGGAATGATCCAAAACAGTGCCCTCCCCTTCGCGCATGGAATCCAGTCGCCCCGCCAGGTAGGCGAGCTGGCTGACGTAATAGCGCGTGATGCGCTCGTAGTCGTCCGAGAGATCGTCGTGCGACGCGGAGTGATGCGACGTGCGGACGTTCAGGAAGGGGTAGAACAGTCCGGACAGATCACGGCACAGGAGCAGGGACACCACGCGGGTCTTGTCGGTCTGGAAGGCGAGCGCGGTGATGTCGCACATCAGGCGCATGTGCTCCCGGATGTCCTCGGGCAGGCCGTTGTCCGGGCGCTGCATCCGGAAACGAGTCCCGGGATCACCGACTGCCGCGGCCTCGGCGCGCACCTGGTCCCCCCGGGCCCGATCAATGCGCTTCTCCACCTCGCGAACGCTGGTGAGGTACTCGTCCAGCTTGGCCCTGTCACTCGAACTCACCCGGCGGCTGAGGCTGGAGGCGTCCTCCTGCACGCGGTCGAGGATGCTTTGGGCGCGGCGGCTGCCGTGATTCTCAAAAAGGCTGTCGAAGGCGAGGGACGGGTACACCTCCATCGGCACCGGCGAGTCCGGGCTCTGCCACGAAATGTGGGAGCTGTAGGCCATGGAGAAGTTCGTCTCGTGGTATCCCGTGATCGGCTGTTCGCAGCCGAGGACCATGCTGGGCTGGACGGAGTCCTGTCCGATCCGGTTGGCCAACACCTGGTCCATGCTGATGCCGCCATGCAGGACGGCTCCCTTTTGAAGGGGCATTCCGGAGAGGATGTTGCCGGTCTGGCCGGGGTGGATGCCGACGCCCACGGCGGACCGGTTGAACAGGCCGTCGATGACATTCATCCTGGCCTTGAACGGCTCCATCGGTTCGAGGCTTCGGCCCAGTTCCATTTGGGCTCCCGAACCCTTGGCCCACCAGTGGTTGCCGTTCACGCCATTGCCCCAGAAGAGCGCGGCAAAGCGTTTCGGCGGCGTCACGGGTACGCCGGACTGAACGGGTTCGACACCCCAGGAGGGAATGGACTCCATCCACGGCAGGGCCATCGTGACTCCGGCGCCACGAAGAAACGTCCGACGCGAAAGACGGAATCGGCGGGCGGCAGGGGAGTTCTCTCGGGGATCGCGCATGGGGGAATCAGGGAGTGGGCGGGATGCCGGGATCCCGGCGGTTCAGGAACTGCGGTGACGTCACGATGGTTTCCACGAGGCTGTCGAAACGGTACCCATTAGCCTTCAGACGGGTCCGCATGTCACGCACGGTGATTTCGTCGGACAGGATCAAACTTCGGCCAAGGGCGTAGCTGAGGAGTTTGCGGCACAGGGTGTCCAGAAAGTCATCCTGGCGCTTTTCATGGATGTAGGTGCGCAGGCCCTCGACTCCGGATCCTTCACCGCCCCTCGGAAACGTTGCCTGTGTATCCACCGGATGCCCGGCGAGGTCCACGGACCGCCGTTCCCCGATCGGACCAAACCCCTCGAACACGAGTCCGAGGGAATCGAACCGCTCGTGACACGCGGCGCACGCGGGATCCGCCCGGTGGCGGGCGAGGGTTTCCCGCAGGGTCAGTTCGCCCAGCTTGGCTTCGTCGGAGGGCAGTTCCGGGACGGCCGCGGGCGGCGGCGGAATCCGTTCGCCGAGAATCCGCCGGGCCACCCAGTTGCCCCGCTTCACCGGACTCGTCCGCAGGCCCGGCGAGTTCGCGGTCAGGAAGACCGACATGGGCAGGAGTCCGCCGCGACCCACGGATCGCGCGTCGTCGGCGCGGACCCACGCGTTGGACGCCGTCGTCGCCGACACGTCGAGACCGTAGTGCCGGGCCAGCACCGGATTGACGAAGGTGTACGGGGCGTCGAGGAGGAGCGTGACCGGACGGTTGGACTGGATGACGTCCTGAAGGAAACGGACCGGTTCCTCGAACATGGCCTCCCGCAGGGCGTCGTCGAAGGAGGGGAACCGCGCCCGATCCACCGCGTTGTGTTCCTCAAAGCGGCGGAAATCGAGCCAGTGTCCGCCGAACTCCAGCGCGAGGGCGCGAATCCGGGGGTCGGCCATCATCCGGCGCGCCTCGGCGATGAGGACCTTGGGGCGGTGCAGGTCCCCGGCGGCGGCGCGCGCCAGCAGCCTCTCGTCGGGAATGCTGGACCACAGAAAGTAGCTCAGGCGACTGGCGAGGGCGTTGTCGGAGAGTGGCACCGTTCCCGCCGGTCCGGAGGACTTGGTCCGCGTGTTCGATCCGGACACTCCCGCTCCCGCCGCCTCGACGAGGTCAAACCGGTAGCTGAAGTGGGGAGACATCAACACGCTGGCCAGGCAGTCGCGAATGGCATCGTCGTGGGTCAACCCATCCTGGTCCCGCAAGGTCTGGTAGAACGCGAGCAGGCTCCCGCGCTCGTCCGATGTCAGGGGGCGGCGGTAGGCGCGTTGGGCGAACCGGACCAGGGCTTCGAGGTGCTTCGGTTCCGCCGCCCGTTCGAGCGTCTCAATCCGGCGGATCTCCCGATCCACGCGTTCGAAATGGTCCTGGATGGCGGCCAGCACCTGTTCCGAGGCGCCCGTGCGCTTCGCCTTCGCGTAATACAGCTCCGCGAGTTTCCGGACCTTGGACTCCGAGGTGCAGTCCTTGTCCTCGGCGCGGGCGAAATCGAATTCAGCGTCACTGAGGAAGCGCGAATCGGTGCGCTCAAAATACACCGTGCTTTGGTGCATCCGCTGCGGCACGGACGCCACCATCAGGAATTCGTCCCAGAGCCGGTCGAGTTCCCGTCGGCCGGACTCGTCGAGGATCATCTCGTACAGCGGGCCGTCATCCCGGAAGTAGCCGGTCTGGTTGTGGAGTCCGGCACTGAGCAGGCGCCCGACATTCCCGTTGGCCTTTTCCTCCTCGGGATCCACGAAGGTGCGTCCGCGTTCCTTCACGTAAAAGGCATCGGGAAACACGGCGGCGAAGCGCGCGAAGGCCGCCTCATATCGGGCGCGGGCCGCCGGGTCCGACGGCACGGCGAGGTGCGGATCCGGCTCCGGCGCCTTCGGCTTCACCTTGACCTTGTTGTAGCTGACCGCCGTGTTCCGGCTCTCCGGGGCGGAGGTCACCACACCCTCGATTTGCAGGGTGTTCGTGTCGTAACTCCGCCGCAGGGCCGCCATCCGGCGATCCTTCCAAAGCACCAGGGCCTGGGCGCTGGGGTTCAAGCCCGGAGCGGACAAGTTCGGGACGTCGGGCCGGATCTTGGGTCGCAGCGACACCACGAAGTCCCGCATGGCGACGCATCCGGATTGAACCTCCGCCGGGACGGATCGGCCTACCGGGGCCGGCAGCGCATTCCACAGGGATTGAAGGTGGGCGATCGGCCCCACGTCCTCGCGGGTGTTGAGGGTCTCCCAGACGAGCGCGAGGTAGTTCGAACTGATCCCGGCGTCGGCGGCGATTTCGGACAGTTTCACCCGGGATCGCCCCAGAGCGGCCCGGTGGCGGTAGCGCCAGGCTGCGGCGAAGTAGTCCGCGTAATCCGTGGGCTGACGCTCGTAAAACTCCACAATCCGCAGGATCCCATACTTGTCCCGGTCGGTGTGCACCATCATCGGGTGATCCGCGAAGGCAATGCCGTCCAGGGTCAACACCGCGTGCCGGCTCACCTCCCGGGCCGCCCCGAGATACTTCTTCAGCAGCGCCGGGGACATGCCCAGCGATTCGCCGGAATTGTCGAAGCCCTCCGGGTTCGCGGGGTCCACGGGAAACTCCCGGGTCGGTCGGAGGTCGATGCCGGTCAGGTCACGAATGGAATTGTCGTACTCGGCATTGCTCAATCGCCGGGCCAGGACCGGTCCCGGATCCCCGGCGTGGCGGCGGGCCTCCTCGTTTCGAAAAGCCTCGATCCACGCGATCACGGCCCGACTCTGGGCTGGCGTCGGGTGTTGGGCCGCCTTCTTCGGAGGCATCTCCCCAGCCTCCAACCGCTCCAGGATTCCGTCCCAGCGTTGCAGATCCCGGCCCACGCGCTCGGCGCTGGTGAACGGACTCAGATCCAGGTCGCCCTTGGGCTTCTCGGGTCCGTGGCAGTCCAGGCAATAGGTGTCCAGAAAGGGACGGACCTCACGCGGGAAGCGTCCCGCCAGTCCACGATCCGCACCCCGGGAATCCGTGCCAGCCGCCCGTGACGTTTCCGTCAACAGGACCAGCATCAGCATCAGAATGCGACGGCGTGGGGTCATGGACCAGTGCGCCCGGAATTGCCGGCCGGATTTCGGCCCGGCGCAATCCGGAATCCTGTCCGGGACGAATTCTCCCGGACGAAACTTCGAAAAGATCGGTGGCCTTCCCCGAATCCGGGCGTCCCGGGCGTGACCCTGGGAACCCGGGAAACCCGCGCGCCCGCCCCGTTACCGTGCTTTCGGCGACCTGAGAATCTTCTCCATCGCCTTCCCCTGGGCCAACTCGTCCACCAGTTTGTCCAGGTAGCGGATCTCCCGCATCGTCGGCTCCACAACCTCCTCCACGCGGACGCCACAGACGACGCCCCGGATGAGGGTTCGCGCAGGATTCATCCCCGGCGCTGTTGTGAAGAACG
>JAEUHD010000026.1 GCA_016793645.1 Verrucomicrobiales bacterium | reverse complement strand
CCCGCCGAATTTGGCGTTCCTACAGATTTCCGTCCGCGCATGAGCACCCCGCACTCACTCTTCAACACCCTCCAGACCTTCGACCTCGGAAACGGCAAACAGGGCCGTCTGTACTCGCTGCCCGCCTTGGAGGCGGCCGGCGTGGGGCCCATTTCGCGGCTTCCCGTATCCGTTCGGCTGGTTTTGGAATCCGTGCTCCGCAATTGCGACGGGTTGAAGGTCCAGGAATCCAACGTCCGCGAACTCGCCAATTGGAAACCGACGGAGGCGCGGACCGCGGAGATTCCGTTCGTGGTCGCCCGCATCGTGCTTCAGGACTTCACCGGGGTTCCCCTGCTGGTGGACCTCGCTGCGATGCGGACCGCGGTGGCCAAGCTGGGCAAGAACCCCAAGATCATCGAGCCGCTGGTGCCGGTGGATCTCGTGGTGGACCACTCGGTCCAGGTTGATTTTGCCGGGGCGGCCGACTCCATGGCCCGCAATCTGGAGCTGGAATTCTCCCGCAACCGCGAGCGCTACCAGTTCCTGAAGTGGGGCATGCAGGCCTTTGACACCTTCAAGGTGGTGCCCCCCGGGATCGGTATCGTGCACCAGGTGAACCTGGAATACCTTGCCAAGGGCGTCCTGTCGTCGGGCGACGGGGTTTACTATCCGGATACCCTGGTGGGCACCGATTCCCACACCACGATGATCAACGGCATCGGCATCGTCGGCTGGGGCGTCGGCGGCATTGAGGCCGAGGCGGGCATGCTGGGCCAGCCGGTGTATTTCCTGACGCCGGACGTCGTGGGCGTGCACCTGACGGGCGCGTTGCGCGAGGGCGTCACGGCGACGGACCTCGCCCTCACCGTCACGCAGTTGCTGCGCAAGACCAAGGTGGTCGGAAAGTTTGTGGAATTCTTCGGGCCCGGCGCCGCCGCGCTGCCGGTTGTGGACCGCGCCACCATCGCCAACATGGCGCCCGAATACGGGGCGACGATGGGCTTCTTCCCGATCGACGCGGAGTGCGTGAACTACTTGCGGGCGACCGGACGCTCCGAGGCGCACTGCGCGCTCTACGAGAACTACTATAAGGCCCAGGGGCTTTGGGGCATTCCGGAGGCGGGACAGATCGACTATTCCCAGGTTGTGGAACTGGACCTGGCGACGGTGAAGCCGAGTGTCGCCGGACCCAAGCGTCCTCAGGACCGCATTGAGCTGCCCAATCTCCGCCGCGAATTCTTCAATGCGGTGCAGCGTCCGGTGACCGAGAGCGGCTTTGGCAAGACTCGCCAGGCCTTCGGGCAGAAGGTGGCTGTGCAGACGGCGGCTGGGAAGAAGGCGACGCTGGGCACCGGATCGGTGGTCATCGCGGCCATCACGAGCTGCACCAACACCAGCAATCCGAGCGTCATGCTGGCCGCGGGATTGCTGGCCAAGAAGGCGGTCGAGAAGGGGCTGAAGGTGAATCCGGCGGTGAAGGCGTCCCTGGCTCCCGGATCCCGGGTGGTCACCGACTACCTCAAGAAGACCGGCCTGACGCCCTATTTGAACAAGCTCCGGTTCAACACCGTGGGCTACGGTTGCACCACCTGCATCGGTAATTCGGGTCCGCTGGATCCCGCCATCGAGGATGCCGTGGTGAAGAATGACCTTGTCACCGCCTCTGTGCTGTCGGGCAACCGGAACTTTGAGGCGCGCGTTCATCAAAACGTGAAGTCCAACTTCCTGATGTCCCCGCCTCTGGTCGTGGCCTTCGCGCTGGCGGGGCGCGTGGACATCGACCTGAGCTGCGAACCGCTGGGCACGGGCAAGGATGGCCAGCCGGTGTATCTGGCCGACGTCTGGCCCACGCTGCAGGAGGTGCGGGACGCCATGCAGTCCGCTCTGAAGCCCGAGGTCTTCCGCAAGCTGTACAAGGATTTCGCGGCGCAGAACCCGAAGTGGAACGAGATCCCGTCCAGCGTCGGCAACGTGTACGAGTGGGATGTGAAATCCACCTACATCCAGGAACCGCCGTTCTTCACGAACTTCTCGCTTCAGCCGGGAACCATCGCCCCGATCACCGGTGCGCGTGCGCTGGGCATCTTCGGGGACAGCGTGACCACGGACCACATCTCCCCGGCCGGCGCGATCAAGAAGTCGTCCCCGGCGGGCCGGTTCCTTCAGGAAAACGGCGTCGAATTCGCGGACTTCAACAGCTACGGCAGCCGCCGCGGCAACGACCGCATCATGACCCGCGGCACCTTCGCCAATGTGCGCATCAAGAACCTGATGCTCGGCGGTGAGGAGGGCGGGAACACCTTCGGTCCGGATGGCGCCAAGACCTCCATCTATGACGCCTCCATCGCGTTCCAGCAGCAGGGCGTTCCGCTGGTTGTCCTGGCGGGACACGAATACGGCACGGGATCCAGCCGGGACTGGGCCGCCAAGGGAACGAATCTGCTCGGGGTGAAGGCCGTGGTGGCGCAGAGCTTTGAGCGCATCCACCGTTCCAATCTCGTGGGGATGGGCGTGCTGCCGCTGCAATTTGCCGAGGGCACGAACGCGCAGACCCTGAAGCTGGACGGCACGGAGACCTACGACATCGTCGGGTTGGATGCCTCGCTGCGTCCTCAGCAGGACCTCACACTGCGCGCGACCCGCAAGGATGGCACGGTGGAGAACATTCCCGTGCGTTGCCGGATCGATACGCCGATCGAGATCGAGTACTACCAGCACGGGGGCATCCTGCCGTACGTGCTGCGCCAGCTCGTGGCGAAGGCGTGAGCAGGATCCGCCTGCGGCGGGAGTGATCAGTGTTCAGTGGGAGTGCGGCTTGAGGAGGGATGGCGTGTCGTCGTTCCTGAGCGAGGCTGAAAAGCTGACGGGTGTCAGGCCGCCCGCAGTTTGTGGATGCGTGTGTTGCGGCGCATTCCCGAGTCCCCTGTTTGATTCTCTGTGAATCAAATTGCCGGATCCCGCGACATCAACGACAACGCCGCCCCGCCGTTTCGATGGCGGAATTCTCCGAATGAAATCCACCGCCCTGAGCGACGCCCAATTTCTCGAATTGCTCCAAAAGGTCCTGCCCCAGGCCACTCCCGATCCGCGTCTTGCGGCGGCCATCTATGAGCGGGTGGCGCAGGAGGTCCGGTTGATCAACAACCTTCGATCCCTCGAGAAACTGTGCACGGAAGGGGCGCTTCCGAATTTGGAGCCGGAGACCGTCGAGTAACTGAAGAGCCGGCTCGCCACCAACTTCGGGGAGGCCAACGTGGTGGTGACGCCATCGGAGAAGGGGGACGCGGCTGCGGTCGAAATCATCCTTCCGGATCGCAAGATCAGCAATCGGGTCCGGGTGCAGCCGCCGGGAGCGGAGGACGAGGAGGTCAAGACTCCGTTTGTTCCGTTCCCTGTCTCCCTGCCTGAGGATCCGGACCTTCTTTGGGTGCTGGCCCGTCGCGAAGACCTGGCACCGGACGAGGCCTCGCGGGCCTTGGTGACGATTGAAGAGGAGTTTTGGGAGACCAAGGCGGGGCAGAAGGCCCTGAGGGATCGCGTCGAGCGCAACTTTGCGGAGTTCATTGCCCGAGTCCCTGCGGGCGCTTTGACGGATAGCGGCCTGAAGCGCCACTACAAGGCGCCGGAGCCCCGTCAGACCCTCCGGCGGTTGGTGCCGGCATCCCAGCCATCACTGGACGCGCTGGCGACGGCATGAGGCCCGCCCGGATGCCTGTGCCGGGCTGAAGGCTTTTGTACAGGGTGCTGGAAACCCGACGTCCTGGGATGCAAGGGATCCCGCCCGGGAAGGAGGTTGCCCGGGTATTATTCCCGATGATTCGCCTCGCCTTCAGGCGTTTGTCGCCGAATCCGCGGCCGAGCCGGGGGCGCCGACCCGGTGCGGCAGCAAATCTGCTGGGCCACCGCCGGCCGAAGACTTCAGGGCATCCGTTCCCGCGGGTCCTCGGCGTGGGTTGCGAATTACAGCATGAAACAGGGCTATTTGATCGACATGGACGGGGTGATCTATCGGGAGAATCATCTGATTCCCGGGGCGGCCGAGTTCGTTGGGGCGCTGACGGGGACGGGGACACCGTTCCTTTTTCTCACCAACAATTCGGCACCGACCCCGGAGGATTTGGCGGTTCGACTCAAGCACCTGGGAATCCCCGGCCTCTCCGCGCGTCACTTTTACACCTCGGCATTGAACACCGCGGACTTCCTGTGTGAGACCGATCCCGTATGCACCGTTTTTGTGCTGGGGGAGGGCGGGCTGTTGACAGCCCTGAACCAGCGCGGAATTGCCAATGATGCGATTCATCCCGGCTATGTGGTCGTGGGAGAGGGGACACCCACCATGGAGCGTCTGGCCAAGGCGCACGAGTGCATCGAACGGGGAGCGCGGTTGCTGGCGACCAACCCTGACAATTGGTGTCCCGTGGCTTCCGACCGGACCCGTCCCGGGGCTGGCGCGACCGCCGCGTTTCTGGAGGCCAGCACGGGTCGCCGGGCCTATTACCTCGGAAAGCCCAATGGATATATGTTTCACCGCGCCTGTCGGCGTCTGGAGGAAACGGCGCGTATGAAGCCGGGGCAGGTGGTGATGATTGGGGATACCATGGAGACGGATATTCGGGGCGCCATTGAGTCGGGAATTCACGGCTATCTGGTGTTGACCGGTTCCACGGCCCTGGAATCCATCGGCGACCATGTCTATCAGCCGACGCGGGTCCTTCAGAGCGTGGCGGAGCTCACCCAGGAAATCCTCACCGGGAAGCCTTCGGACCATCTGGACAGCCCGGTGTTTGCGGGTCGCGAGTCCAGGGGGAGTCGAGCGGGGTCCCGTCATCAGACCGACGTGCTGGCGCTGTACAAACCGCGTCCGCGCCCTGCAATGACCAAGTGATCCGCCCGTATTGGGAAGGGGTGGGATGTCGCGGGCCGGCCGGCGTCCTTTTTCGCCCGGCTTCCTCCCCCCCGGTGAGGCGGTGGGGCCGGGCCTGAAAGCATCCGCAGGTGGGATCGAATCGAGGCCCATTCAGTCCGCGGGCTCCGATTCTGAATTAGGAGAATCGTTTCCTGAAGCCGATTGACAGGCCTGCGCCTTATTTGGGAGGTTCAAGCCCATTCATGGTTGTCCTTGGCTTCTCCAGTTATTTTCACGATTCGGCCGCCGCAATCATCCGCGACGGAACCATTGTTGCGGCCGCCCAAGAGGAGCGGTTCACGCGCCAGAAGCACGATCCCGGACTCCCGACCAACGCCATCGCGTATTGTCTGGAGGCGGCGGGCGTTTCGATGGAGGACGTGGATGCCGTCGTCTACTATGAGGATCCGGTGCTGAAGTTCGACCGCAGCGTGGCCTCGGCCACGACGCGGTGGGGAGTGTCCCGGGATCATCAGGCGGCCTCCCTGGCGACGCTGGTGGCTCAGAAGCTTTCCGTTCCCCGCGACCTCCGGCAGCTTTTTGGGAAACTGGGTAAGGAGGACTGCATTCACACGGTGCCCCATCACCTTTCCCATGCGGCGAGCGCGTTCTTTCCCAGCCCGTATGCTTCCGCGGCGATCCTGTCGGTGGATGGCGTCGGGGAGTGGGCGTCGACCACGCTGGGGCACGGGCGGGATCGCCGGATCACCATTGATCGCTGCATTGAATACCCGCATTCGCTGGGCCTCCTGTACAGCGCGATTACCGCGTTCTGCGGGTTCAAGGTCAATTCCGGGGAATACAAGCTCATGGGGCTCGCGCCGTATGGCACCCCGGTGTACGCGAAGGAAATTCGCGACCGTCTCGTGGAGGTGAAGGAGGACGGCTCCTTCCGGCTCAACATGGACCTGTTCACCTTCATGGACGGGGATCGCATGACGGGTGAGCCCTTCTTCAAGATTTTTGGCGGGCCGCCGCGGAAGGCGGAGACGCGCATCGGCAAGCGCGAGATGGACCTGGCCGCCTCCATCCAGGAGGTCACCGAGGACATCATGATCCGGCTGGCCCGCACCCTGGCGAAGGACACGGGGGAGTCCAATCTGGTGATGGCGGGCGGCGTTGCCCTGAATTGCGTGGCCAACGGGAAGATCCTCCGGGCGGGCATCTTCAAGAACCTTTGGATTCAGCCTGCCGCCGGGGATGCCGGCGGAGCCCTGGGGGCCGCTCTGGCGTATTACCATCAGCATCAGCAGAAGCCTCGGACTCCCCGGGACGGAATTTCCGACACCCAGTTTGGGAGCCTTCTGGGGCCCTCCTTCTCCACGGAGGCGGTGCGCGAGTATTTGGACGAACGCGGTGCGCCGTACACGATGGTGGAGAATGAAGGGGAACTGGTTCGCGCCATCGCGACCGAGATGGCGGCGGGGAAGGTCGTCGGCCACCTGGCGGGAAGGATGGAGTTCGGGCCGCGGTCGCTGGGAGCCCGGTCGATTCTCGGGGATCCCCGGAACCCCGAAATGCAGGCGCGGATGAACCTGAAGATCAAATTCCGCGAATCGTTCCGCCCCTTCGCCCCCGCGGTGCTTGCGGAGCGCTGTTCCGACTATTTCGATCTGGCCCATCCGAGCCCCTATATGCTGCTCGTCGCACCGGTTCGCGAGGACCGTCGACTGGCGTCCTCGATGGACGGATTTGAACAGAGCAACTATGACATGCTTGCGGTGGTCAACCGGGCGCGCTCGGACGTGCCGGCGGTGACACACGTGGACTTCAGTGCGCGCGTCCAGACCGTGGCCCAGGACGTTAATCCACGTTTTCATGGGATTCTGAAGGCGTTTGAGCAGCTCACGGGATGTCCGGTCTGCGTCAACACGTCCTTCAATGTTCGGGGCGAACCCATCGTGTGCACGCCTGAGGACGCCTACGTCTGCTTCATGCGGACCCAGATGGACATTTTGGTTCTCGAGAACTGCATCCTGCGCAAGGAGGATCAACCTCCGATGCCTGAAGACAATTCCTGGAAGACTGAATATGAACTCGACTGAGACCCCGTCGGACGCCTTTCGCTGGCTCGACCCTGTTGCCAACCCATCCCTGGAGGCCGTTGTGAAGGCCTTTCGGGGGCGGATGCACCTCGACCGGACCGAGGCGCCCACCTATTTCGTTCCCGTGGTTTCTCCGGCGCAGTGGGAGACCTGTGGGCGCTTTCCGGAGTCGGCGGAGGAGTTCACCGAGCACTGGACCGAGCTTCGGGGTGCTGAGGAAGCGCCCCTTCCGAAGCCGCTGGTGAACGCCACCTTGGAGTTTGTGGAGAAGGGGTTGGGAGCCCAGGCGTTCAGCGGGGAAGTGCCGGTGTTCACGTACACGCTCTGACGGGCGCCCCTGGGGCGGCGAATTCGCGGCGAAGGATCCTGAACGGGATCGGATGATTCCATTGAACCCACCATGTTGACCAAGCTTCGGCAGACCATTCTTCGCGGCGTAGATCCCATCCTGGGCTTCACCTATGACGGCCCGGAGGATTTGGTCCTGGCACCGGACGAGGTGTTGTCGGACGGATTGATCTGGATCGGAGACCGTGCGTCTGCGGGTCCCCGGGTTGGTGTTCTGGGGGGGTCCACCAGCGACATCAGCTATGAGGGGAGCTGGCTTCGCCCGCTTCGGGACGTTGGAAAGGAGCGTGGACGCCCGTTGTCTCTCATCTCGGGTGCCGTCTCGGGATATGCGAGCAGCCAGGAACTCATCAAACTGACTCGCGATCTGCTCCCGGCCCAGCCCACCGTGGTGGTCAACCTGAACGGGGTGAATGATCTCGGGTTCATCCAGGCGGGAGATCGTTCCCATCCCTCCATTCACAGCTATCAATTGCGGCTGTTCCGCTTCCTCGTGTCCGTGTACGGAGGCAATCGCGGTGCCCGGTCCCTGTGGAACAAGGTGGCGGCTCGTGGGGGGATGCGGCCGCCGGCGATGAACGATGAACTCAAGCTGGGCGGGATGCACCTGGGGTATCCCAGCACCGCCACACCCGCCGCCCACTGGTACCGAAATGTCCGCATGTGCCGGGCCATCTGTGCCGAATTCGGGGTCCCCTACGTGGCATTCCTGCAGCCCATCATGGGAATCGGAAACTATCAGCTCAATGCCGAGGAGACCGAATACCATGAGGGCTACCTGAAGGAGCATCCGGGTCTTCATGGCGTTCCGTATCACGAGGCGGCGGAGACGTTCTACGCGGAGGCCCGGAACTTTGTTGCGCGGCATCCGGACTTCATGGTGGACCTCGTGGACGTGTTTCAGGGTCACCAGGGCGTTTTTTCCGACTCGCGTCACCCGAACGAGCGCGGCTACCGGATTCTTGCCGAGGCGATTTTCGAGAACCTGCGCGCCCGGAATTGCATTTGAAGGGGGGGATCCTGTCCCGGAGGAATCCCCGGGAGTGCTGGGGACCTTTGCGGAGTTCGTCGCCGGCGCGGGCTTCCCTCGGTTTGGGACAGCGTTGGAAAGGGACTCCGACGACGTTGGGTAGTGGTGCCAAGTCTCCGGCCTCGTGCATTGACGCGAAGGCTCCGGCCGGCATTGCTCCGTGGGTCGCCCGCATGTGTGGGAGAAGTCGGCCCGACGGGGTACGCGTCTTCCAAGATCCCTGCGGGCGACTTTCTTTCCGGAGCGAGTCATG
>JAEUHD010000013.1 GCA_016793645.1 Verrucomicrobiales bacterium | reverse complement strand
ATTACCGTCTCAACGTGTTTCCCCTGCGTCTGCCCCCGCTGCGGGAACGGGCCACGGATATTCCCGCTCTGGCTTCGGCATTCGCCGCCCGCTACGCCCGGCGATACGGACGCACCCTCGCTCCCCTGACCAATTCCGAGGCGCTCCGCCTCCAGTCCTACGCCTGGCCCGGAAACATCCGCGAACTCCAGAATGTCATGGAACGCGCCGTCATCACGGCCGTCGATGGACGACTGAATCTGGACCGCGCCCTTCCCGAAACATTCCCGGCGCCCCTGAAAGCCCCGACACCCGAGGACACCAGTGCTCCCCCGATCCGAACGCTTCGCGACCTGGAGGCTTTGGAGCGCGACAATCTTCACCGCGCACTGGAGGCATCGGCCTGGCGAATTTCCGGGCCGCAGGGCGCCGCGGCCCTCATCGGGATGAATCCCTCCACGCTCCGTTCCCGGATGAAGTCCCTGGGACTCAAGGCGCCTTGACGCGCTGAGGTTGAACGTCCGTTCCAGCGCGGTTCCTCCCTACGCAGACCACGCCCTTCCGGTCACCCGAAGCCACGGCTGGCTTGGAAAACTGCGGCCGTAGCCCCGCAGCCGATCCGCGGATTCCCCCACGCGCAATCGCTCGCGGAATCTCGCGAGCATGACCCGCGAGATCTCACGACTCGCGAAACCTCACGACCGTTCCGCCCCGCGGAGGTTTTCAGAACTCACTATAATCCAGGCCGTTCCACCGATTGAACCCCGGTGGCACGACGGCTGCACATGGCTTCGCGTCGACGGCCCAGACGGTCGCGACCCAAGTACAAAAATCTCAACGATCCGATTCCCATGCCCAAATTCGTCATCGAGCGAACCCTTCCCAACGCCGGAAACCTGAGCGCAAACCAACTTCGGGACATTTCCGCGCTGTCCAACCGCGTCCTTCGCGATCTCGGACCCGAGATCCAATGGATCCAAACCTACATCACGGACAACAAGTGCTACTGCGTGTACATCGCTCCGGATGCCGGCCTCATCCGCGAACACGCCATGCGTGGCAGCCTGCCGATCGATTCCGTGCTGGAGATCCGGACCGTGATCGACCCGACCACCGCCGAATGAGTTCCCGCAATCCCCATCCAAACCGTCCCGCTCCATCGAATCCCAAGTCCGCACTACCCATGAAATCCTGGATCGCCCATCCCCGTTTCCTGTCCACGTTGTTGTCAGGAGTCGTCCTCTCCGCAACTTCCGCAGCCGCTCTCGCCGATGAAACCTGTTCCTCCCCCTACCTCGCCCGCATCGAGGGACAGGAGGAATTCCTCTACGTCTGGACCCTCGGGGTCGAGGGCATGGGCGATGGTTCGGACAAACTGGTGACCGTGGACGTCAACCCCGGCTCCCCAACCTTCGGCACCGTGATCGCCCAACATTCCGTCGGCGGCCGGCATGAAGCCCACCACGGGGGCTTCACCGATGACCGGCGCCAGCTCTGGCTGGCCGGACTCGGCAGCAGCACGATCTTCATCTACGACGTCGCCTCGGACCCGGCCCGGCCCCGCCTGATGAAGACGATTGGCGACTTCGAAAAGGCCACCGGTGGCGCCGCGGGTCCGCATGGAGCCTACGCGCTGCCCGGACGCGTCCTCATCCCGTGCCTCTCCAACGGAACCGACCACACCGGTCGCACCGCACTCGTCGAATACGGGAACGACGGCGGCTACATCACCACCCACTGGATGCCCACCCGCGAAGCCGCCGGGCTGCCCGGCGCGGAATTCGCCGACGGCTACGGCTATGACGCCCGGGTGCTGCCGCGGAAGAACGTGATGCTCACGTCGTCCTTCTCCGGGAGGAACAACTACCTGCGCCCCCTCGGCGAAGTGGTGAAGGATCCCGAGGCCATGAAACAATTCGGGGGCACAATGGTCCTCTGGGACTTCCACACCCGGAAGCCCCGGAAGGTGTTCCAGGTGCCCGGTGCGCCGCTGGAGATCCGCTGGGCCTGGGGCGCCACGCATCCCTACGCATTCACCGCCACGGCGCTCACGTCCAAACTCTGGCTCTGCTTCGAGGACGCCCACGGGGAATGGCAGGCCGAGGAGGTCGCGACCCTCGGTGGCCCGGGCGGTGTGCTGCCCGTGGACATGAGCCTGAGCGCCGATGACAGCACCCTGTTCGTGGACGGTTTCGGCGACGGTGTCTGCCGGGTCTTCGACGTCTCGGATCCGCATCGGCCGCGCCAGATCCACGAGAAGAAGATCGGACGGCAGTTGAACATGGTGTCGCAAAGCTGGGACGGGAAGCGGTTGTACTTCAGCAGCTCCCTGCTCGCGAATTGGGACAAGTCCGGTGCGGACAACGAACAGTTCGTCCGGGCCTACGGCTGGGACGGCCGGGAGCTGACCCCGCGTTTCGACCTCGATTTCGCCGCACTCAAGCTGGGACGTCCCCATCACATGCTCTTCGGTTCCACGAAGGTCGGCCGGTGAGATTCCACGCAGAAAACCCCATCCCTTACATTCCCGTGAAACTCCAGATCCTGTTGCTCGCCGTCGTGACGATGACCACAGCCGCCTCGGCCATCGACGACCTCCGGTCCGCGGACCACGATTATGAATCCCCCAAGCCGGGCACCTATTCCCTGCCGGTGCTCCGTCCGGCGTCGGACGGACGCCTGCTCGACACCTCGGGAAACCCGGTGCGCCTGGCGGACCTGACGTCGGGTCGCATCACCGTGATGAGCTTCATCTACACGCGCTGCACGGCGGTCCGGGCCTGCCCGATGGCCACCGGAGTCCTGTCACAGCTCCACCGGGAAAGCGCCGACGATCCCGCGCTCTCGAAGTCACTGCGCCTGGTCAGCCTGAGCTTTGATCCCGAACAGGATTCCCCCGCACGCATGGCGGAGTACTCGGCGCTGTTCTCCCGACGCATGAATGCCGCGCCCTGGCATTTCATGACCACCCGTTCCCCGGAGGACCTTCGTCCGATCCTGTCGGCGTACGACCAGGCCGTGGACCGGAAGCAAAACCCGCTGGACCGCACCGGTCCGCTCCACCACACGGTCCGGGTCCTCCTCATCGACCGGTCGGGAAACATCAGAAACATCTACGGTTCGAGCACACTCGACCCACGCCTGGTCCTGGCGGACGTGCGAACCCTGATGATGGAAACCGCGTCCCTCGCCCAACAACACTGAACCCCTCCCGTCTCCACCATCCCCACCGGTCCCCGCGTCCATACCGGGGACAATGAATCCCGCTTCAACACCCAATCCTCCGACCGTATGAGCATGAACACGACTCCTTCGAATCCAAACCAGGCCCTTTGGGAAAAGGGCGACTTCACCCGCATTGCCGCCCTGATGCGGCAGTCCGGCGAATCCCTGGTCCACTCCCTGGGCATCACCCCGCCGCTGCGGGCGCTGGACCTCGGTTGCGGGGACGGAACCACGGCCCTGCCGCTGGCCCGGCTCGGCGCCCGGGTCATGGGCATCGACATCGCCCGCAACCTCGTGGACGCGGGAAACCGGCGCGCACGGGAGAGCGGGGTTTCGGCACTCACCTTTCACGAGGGCGACGCCACACGGCTTCATGGCGTGGACGACCATGCGTTCGACCTGACCCTCTCCGTCTTCGGCGCCATGTTCGCCCCGAAACCCTTCGAGGTCGCCCGGGAAATGGTCCGGGTCACCCGACCCGGCGGTCGCATCGTGATGGGCAACTGGATCCCGAATGACCCCACGTCCTTCGTGTCGCAGTTGCTGCGGATCAGTTCGGCCTTCACCCCGGCGCCGCCCGAGGGCTTTGTCAGTCCCATGACCTGGGGCGTGGAGTCCCACATCGTTGAGCGCTTCGGCCAGGCGGGAGTCCCCCGTGAACGGATTTGCCTCGACCGAGACACCTATCACTTCCACGCCCCAGGGATGAGTCCGGCGGAGTTCATCGGACTCTTCCGGAACTACTACGGCCCCACCATGAACGCCTTTGAGGCGGCGGGCCGGAGCGGCCAATCTGGGGAACTCCAACGGCAGCTCGTCGAACTGGCCGAATCCCAAAACCGGGGACCGGCGGGCAGCACCTCCATCTCAGCCACCTTCCTCCGCGTCACGGTGATTCCGTGACGACACCGTGTTCGGTGATTTGGGTGAAAGGTTCAAGACCATGAGCAAGTACCGAGACCGGCTGCCCCAGCTCAGCGGGCGCCTTTTCCTCGCCGATGGCGGATTGGAGACCACCCTGATGTTTCATGAGGGTGTGGACCTCCCGTATTTCGCCGCATTCGATCTGCTGAAGGACGCGACGGGGACCGCGATCCTCCACCGCTATTTCGCGCGCTACGCCGAGATCGCGCGGAATCGAGGACTCGGCGTCGTGCTCGAGAGTCCCACATGGCGTGCAAATCCCGACTGGGCCGCAAAGCTCGGCTACGACGCTGCGTCGCTTGCCGAGGTCAACCGTCGCGGCATCGCGCTGCTCGCCGCCGTTCGGGACGAATTCGAAACCACCCGCACACCGATCGTCCTCAGTGGCAACCTGGGTCCGCGCGGCGACGGCTATCGTGTGGAGTCACGAATGACCGCCCGGCAGGCGCGGGACTATCACGCACCGCAGGTGGACAACCTTGCGAAGTGCGGGGCCGACATGATTGCCGGATTCACCATGAACTACGCCGAGGAGGCCATCGGCATCGCCAACGCCGCCCGCGAAACCGGCATTCCCGCGGCGATCGCATTCACCGTCGAGACCGATGGACGGTTGCCCTCCGGCCAAACGCTCGCCGAGGCCATCGAGCAAACCGACACAGACTCGGCGGGCCACCCGGCCTACTACATGATCAACTGTGCGCACCCGACGCACCTCGAGTCCGCGGTTCGCGAACCCGGCGCATGGCGGGGGCGCCTCCGTGGCCTGCGCGCCAATTCCTCAAAACGGAGCCACGCGGAACTCGACGCCAGTCCGGACATCGACATTGGCGATCCGGGGGAACTCGGCCGCGAATACCGCGCGCTGCGGGAAACCATGCCGCACCTCACGGTACTCGGCGGCTGCTGCGGGACCGATCACCGGCACATCGAGGCCATCTGCGCGGCGTGCCATGCGGCGGAGCCGCCCGCAACCACGGCGCCCCACCCGGCATTGGAGCCGCCGCTTGGGCATCGCAGTTGACCCTCCCGGGTGGAACCCACCGGCCGGACACGGCAGGACAGGGTGACGGGTTCAAAGTCGCGTCCCTCGCGACGCCCTGGGACTGCGGTCGCGCAGCTACCGCCCCCCGGGATAAAGGGACGGGTTCAAAGTCGCGTCCCTCGCGAAGCCCTGGAGTGCGGTAGCGCAGCCACCGCTCTCCATCCCGCCGGGACGTGCGTTGCGGGACCACCCACTTCAGCCGCATCCCACGCGTCGTCCCAAGGCGGCAGCCCTCGTCCCGCCGAAGCGTTCCGCGAAGACGGACCGCGGCCGCACTCCAAACCCTGGCAGGCTTCACGCACCTCAATACCACCCCCGGGACTTGTTCAAGGACGGCGGCACGCCATCCCTCCCAAGGACGACGGACCACAAACGAATGACCAGAATGGAGTGACAGGTTCAAAGAACATCCCCAGAGGCTTCCGAATCCACCCCCCGCGTTGGATCTGATGGTTCGAGACCCTTGCAACCCAATCCCTCGGATCCAGCGAAACGGGGTTCGAATCTGGAGGCCATGTGAGCCGGGATCTGGTATCCCACCCGCCGACATTTCCCCATGGCCCTCAAAGCAACGATCTACAAGGCCGAGGTCGAGCTCTCGGACCTGGATCGCAACGTCTACTGCGACCACTCCGTGACCGTCGCCCGGCATCCGTCGGAAACGGATGAACGGCTGCTCGTCCGCCTGCTCGCCTTTGCGCTGAACGCTCCCGCCGATCAGAATGAGAGCCCGTTGGAACTCGCCAAGGACATGTGGGAGCCCGACGAGCCCAGTCTTTGGCAGAAGGACCTGACGGGCCGGATCACCCACTGGATCGAGGTCGGTCAACCGGACGAAAAGCGGCTTCTACGGACAGCCGCCCGCGTGGATCGCATGACCGTCTACAGCTTCAATTCCAGCACCCCGATATGGTGGAAGGATCTCGAAAACCGCCTCACCCGCCTGCGCAATCTCACGGTCTGGCAGATCCCCTCGAAGGAGAGCCAGGCATTGGCGGCTCTGGCTCAACGGACGATGAAGCTCCAGATCACGGTCCAGGACGGATCCATCTGGGTCGGCGAAGGCGGTCGGTCGGTCGAAATCACCCTTCAACGGCTGATGGGTCCGCCGGGCAACTGAGGAGCCGTCCGGTGCCTTAATCCCAGAAACGGTGACAGGTTCAAAGTCGCGTCCCCCGCGAAGCCCTGGGAGTCCGTTCGCGCAGCTACCGCTTTCCCCCCCCGGGACGCGCACTGCAAGACCATCCATCTCATCCGCCCCACGCGCGTCGTTCCAAAGCGGCAGCTTCGCGGCCGCACTCCAAACCCTGGCAGGTTTCACGCACCTCAATACCACCCCCCGGACTTGTTCACGGACGGCGACACGCCATCCCTCCCAAGGACGACGGACCACAAACGAATGACCAGAATAGGGTGACAGGTTCAAAAACCACGATCCACGCGAAGCAGTCTTGGACTGCGGTAGCCCCCTACCGCTTTCCGTCCACCTGGGGAAGCGCGTCAAAAAGTCCATGAACCCAAACCGTCCACCTGACGGATAAGGTTAGGGTGACAGGTTCACTGTCCGAAACCCGCCGTCATACCTTCCCGGAAGGGCGAAACGCAGACTCACCGGGTTCCAACGACCGGTCGCAGGACGCGACCGAGCGCATTCCAGCCACACCGCCGCCTCGACGGGAAGCCAGTCGCTGGCACCGCGCTTGGTCCAATGCTAGGTTCCTCTGCCATAAGGCCTCATGTATTTTCCGCTTTCACGTCGACCGACCTGCCCGGCCTCGCGGCCGCTCCCGCGATCCCTTCGACGCCCTTTTCACGGGGGAGTGCTGGGATTTCTCCTCAGCATCCTGCTCCCCGGATGGATCCCGGCGTGGGCAGCGCCCGAGATCAGCGAGTTCATGGCGGCCAACAACGCCTCCCTCACCGATGAGGATGGCGAACCCTCGGATTGGATCGAGGTGCACAACCCGGACTCTGCGCCGGTTCAACTCCTGGGATGGACCCTCACCGACGATCCCACACAACCCGGCAGGTGGAGGTTCCCGGCGAGGACCCTGGAGCCGGATGGATACCTGGTGGTGTTCGCCTCCGGAAAGAACCGGACGGGAAGCGGAAGCCTCCACACCAACTTCCGACTCTCCGCCGAGGGGGAATACCTCGGCTTGTTCCCCCCCAACTCGAACGTGGCGGCCTCCGAGTTTGCCCCGGCATTCCCGTCCCAGTCATCCGACATTTCCTTCGGACGGCTGACCCGCGGAATCCAGCGAGATCTGATCTCAGGAACCCCGGTGCGAGTCCTCATCCCGTCCTCCGCTGCCGAGTTGCCGCTGGATTGGATGTCGCCGGACTACCAGACCGGACCGAACTGGATCGAAGGACCCGGGATGGGGGTCGGCTACGACTCAACGCCTTCGGGACCGGGAGGGGACACCAACCTCGCCCCGGCAGGCACTGCGTTCCAAAGCTCCCTCGGGTATGGCTTCGGACCCGAACTGGCGGTGGATGGCGACCCGAACACTTTCACGCATACGGCCCCCGACGATCCCAAGCCCACCTGGTGGTTGGACCTCGGAAAGACGGTGGAGGTGCGTCGCATCGTGGTCCACAACCGCGTGGATTGCTGCGGGTCCAGACTGCGGGACATTACCGTCCAGTTGCTCCATCCGGACCAACAAACGGTCGTCTGGAGTTCCGAGCTGTTGAATCCGGAAAACATCCTGTCCTCACCGGCCTCCCTGATCTTGGACCTCGTTGAGCTCAATGTCGGAGCGATTCCCGCGAGGACCGTTCGGGTGCTTCGCACTCCGGATCCGGATCTGTCTGGAGGCGCGAGCAACGAGGATGAGGCGAATGTCCTCTCCCTGGGGGAAGTGGAGGTCTTCGGCGTGGAAACGGTTTCCTATGGGCCGCTGATCCGAACGGACCTCACCGCCACCCTGCGCGGTCGAAATGCCTCGGCGTTCCTCCGGGTTCCCTTCGTGGTGGAGACTCCGGAGTCCCTCCAGACCTTGAAGCTTCAGGTTCGCCACGACGACGGCGTGGTGGTGTATCTCAACGGGGAGGGAGTCGCTGCGTTGAACGCGCCGGCCGCCCCGCCCTGGAATGCGACGGCCCCGACCCGGCGCCCCAAGGCGGAGGTGATGGAACCTGCAATCCTCGACCTCACCGATCTCCGGGGACTCCTGCGGACGGGCACCAACTGGCTCGCGTTCCACGGACTCAACGCGACGTCGGCGGACGCCGAGTTCCTGGTGGAGGCTCAACTGATGGCCGGGGAGGGAGGCCCCTCGGGCGGAGTCTATTTTGAGAAGCCGACCCCCGGGGCCCCCAATGATTCCCCGTGGAATCTGGGCCGCGTGGCCGACACCCGCTTCAGTGTGAACCGGGGCCGCATGAGCGAGGCGTTTGATCTCGAAATCACCACCGATACTCCCGGGGCCGAGATCCGTTACACCCTCAACGGCAGCACCCCGCAACCGACCTCCGGCCAGGTGTACTCGGGGCCGATTCGGATCAGCCGCACCACCGTGGTCCGGGCCGCCGCGTTCAAGGAGAATTTCCGCCCGACGGACGTGGACACCCACACCTACCTTTTTCTGGAGGACACGATCGCACAGCCGAACCGGCCGGCCGGCTTTCCCACAGCCTGGGCCGGGGTCTCCGCCGACTACGCCATGGATCCCCGGATCACCCAGGCGCCGGCGTACGCCGACCGGATGACCAACTCCCTTGCCGCGCTGCCCACGGTGTCGATCACCACGGAGGTGGACAATCTGTTCGGCGCCTCCCGGGGCATCTATGCGAATCCCGAACGCAACGGTGTCGGGTGGGAACGCCCCATCTCGCTGGAGTGGATCAACGAGGACGGCTCCGGACGGTTCCAACTGAACTGCGGACTGCGCATCCAGGGCGGCTATTTCCGGGACCGGAATGTCACCCAGAAGCATTCGCTTCGCCTCCTCTTCAAGGACGAATACGGACCGGGACGCCTGCGCGAGGACCTGTTCCATGAGTTCGGCGCGGCGCGCGAGTTCGACACCCTGGTCCTGCGGGCCGGAGCCAATGACGGCTATGCCTGGAATGACGCCCGCGACACCGAGCAGTTCATCCGCGACGAATTCGGCCGGCGCACCCTGCTCTCCATGGGGCAGCCGACCGGACGCGGCCGGTTTGTGCACGTCTATCTCAACGGACTGTACTGGGGTCTGTACAACCTGGCGGAACGACCCGCTGAGGACTTCTCCGCGACCTACCTCGGCGGAACGGCGGAGGACTGGGACGCCATCAACTCCGGCGACGTCAAGAGTGGAAGCCTCGACGCGTGGAGCGCCTTCATGAATGGCGTCCGATCCGTGAGAACGCTGGCCGACTACCAGCGTCTGAAGGGGCTGAACCCCGACGGCAGCCGCAATCCGGCCTTCCCCGAGTACCTCGATGGTCCGAACTACATGGACTACATGCTGGTCAACATCTGGGGCGGCAACTGGGACTGGCCCAACAAGAACTTCTGGTTTGGACGCCGACGCGACGGAACCGCGGGCGGCTTCAAATTCTATCTTTGGGATTTCGAGAACACGATGGGCAACAACCGCGCCCGCTCGCCCTTGAACATGGTGTCCCCACGCGCGGACATCGCCGGATCCTGGGTGGGGGAACCCCACGACCGCCTGCGCCGCTTCAGCGAATACCGCATGGAGTTCGCCGACCGGGTGCAGCGGCATTTGTTCGGGGATGGGGCCCTGACCCCGGCTTCCCTCGCCACCCGCTACAGCGAACTCGCCGACCGGGTCGAACCCGCGATCATTGCCGAAACCGCGCGCTGGGGGGATGACCAGTTTTCCCCACCCCAGGATCTCTCGGACTGGCATCGTGAGCGGGACTGGATCCTGGGAACCTATCTTCCCCAGCGGACGGGAATCGTCCTGTCCCAGCTCAGATCCGCAGGCCTCTATCCACAGACGGAGGCACCGGTGCTGAACCCGCGGGGCGGTCCGGTATCCCCGCTGGCGCCGGTGCTCCTGTCCACCACCGCCCCCGAAATCCTGTACACGACGAATGGAGTGGACCCCCGCCTTCCCGGAGGAGAGGTGCACCCCGACGCCATCCGGGTCGTGTTCAACGGCACCGGGGGAACTCCCCAGGATCCGCTGCTGATCGCCAGCGGTCGCGTGTGGCGATACCTCGACGACGGGTCGGATCCCGGCCCCGCGTGGAAGGACCCGGACTTCCCGGATGCATCCTGGCGTTCGGGACCCTCGCCGCTCGGATATGGGGATGGGGATGAAGCGACCGTGGTCGCATTTCAGGATGCCGATCCCGGCCAGGGGGGAACCCAGAAGAATGCGGCCACCTGGTTCCGAACCGCGTTCACCGTGGAGGATCCGCTGGGGTTTGAACGGTTGAAACTGGCCCTGACCTACGACGATGCCGCCGCGGTGTACCTGAATGGAACGGAGGTGTTGCGCACCGACAACCTGCCCACGGGTGCCGGTGCGACGACCTACGCCATCGGCTCCTCCAGCGACAATGCCGTGGCGGGCCGGGAGGACATTCCCGCCGCCCTCCTGCGAAAGGGACGCAATGTCGTCGCGGTCCAGGTGCACCAAAGCGACGCGGGCAGCTCGGATATCAGCTTCGATCTTACTCTGGAAGGTGTCGCCGGGGGCCCGGGTACTTTCCATACCCTGGATCCCTTCTTCATCTCAGTTCCCACCCACTTCAAGGCCCGCAGCCGGAACGGGACGGATTGGAGCGCCCTGGCCGAGGGACGGTTTCTCCCCAACGTGACGGCGGCCACGTCGAACCACCTGGTCATCTCGGAATTCTGCTACCGGCCGGCGGACGCCGCCACCCCAGCGGAACAGGTGGTGACCTCGAACCGGGACGACTTTGAGTTCCTGGAGATCCTCAATGTGACCGGCCAGACCGTGGATCTCACGGGAACGCGTCTGGGCGCCGGAGTGCTGTTCCGATTCCCCGACGGAATGATCCTCGGCGGCGGCCAGCGCCTGGTTGTCGTCCGGAATCGCGCGGCGTTCGAAGCGCGATACGGAACCGCCGCCCGCGTCGCCGGGGAATATGATGGAAGCCTGTCCAACGGCGGGGAGGAGGTCGCACTGGTGGACGCTACGGGCGCGGACATCCGGCGATTCACCTATTCGGATCAGGTCCCGTGGCCCACGGGTCCCAACCGGAACGGCTTCTCCCTGGTGCTGCAGCGTCCCGGTTCATTGCCGGATCATCGCGATCCCGCCCAATGGCGCACGAGCGTCGCGCCCGGCGGAACTCCCGGGGAAACGGACGCCGTTCGATTCACCGGAGTGTCGGGGTCCGATGCCGACGGGAACGGACAGGACGATTTTCTGGACTATGCCTTGGGTGCCGTGATTTCCGAACCGGGTGCCGGCCTGCAGGCGGCCTTGGAGGTCGTGACAACGCCCGAAGGCGAGGTGAAGCACCTCCTGGTCACCCATCCGCTCAATCTCGCCGCCGAGGACGCCTCCGTCGTTCTCGAGACCGCCGAAACCCTGGACGGACCCTGGCGCTCCGACTCCGCCGCCTTCGGTCCCGTGGAGGAGGTACGAATCGCCGGATCCAAGGTTCGCCGAACCCTTCGACTGGCGACTTCCCTGGATCGGATCGCTTCCATCTACATCCGCCTGTCGGTGTCTCCGGCGCAATAGCTCCTCGCGAAGCGTTTGGGCGTGCGGTAGCGGAGCTACCGCTTTCCATCCAGGCGGGACGCGCACCGCAAGACCACCCACCTCATCCGCACCCCACGCGTCGTTCCAAAGCGGCAGCCCTCGTCCCGCCGAAGCGTTCCGCGAAGACGGACCGCAGCCGCACTCCAAACCCTGGCAGGCTTCACGTACCACAATACCACCCCCGGGACTTGTTCAAGGACGGCGGCACGCCATCCCTCCCAAGGACGACGGACCACAAAGGAATGACCAGAATAGGGTGACAGGTTCAATCACCACGGAACCCCGCCACCTCCGATTGACAGAATCGGCCCGGCAACCGCAGATCGTTTCCCTGCCCGCCATGCCTAATCAACCCACCCGCGCCAGAACCGGTGTCATGACTCCGGATGGATTCTACGGGCGACATGCCCAGACCCAGGGGGGCGCGGCGGGATTGGGCCTTCCGTTGCTCCTGCGGGCGGCCGCCGCACTCCACCTGAACGGCACGCCCCTCCAACTGGCCGACCTCGGCTGTGCCCAGGGAACCAACGCCCTCGTCCCGATGGGTGCCCTGATCGACGCGCTCCGGGCCCGCGGCACGCAACCGGTGTCCGTGGTCCATACAGACCTTCCCACCAACGACTGGGCCACGCTGTTCCACGTCCTGGAGACCGACCCGCGCAGCTACCTCCGCCATCATGCCGACGTCTACGCCTCGGTGGTTGGCCGATCCTTCTACGAGCGACTTTTCCCACCGGACAGTCTCTCCATCGCCTGGACCTCCTCGGCCCTGCACTGGTTGAGCCGGGTCCCGGGCACCATCCCCGACCATTTCTTTGTGCACCGCTCCGCGGATCGCGCCGCGCGGGACGCCTATCGGAGGCAATCCGAGTCCGACTGGACCACCTTTCTCGGCCATCGATGCCAGGAACTCCGTCCCAGCGCGGGTCTGGTGTGGGTGGACGTCCTGCGTCGCGACGACGACACCATGGGTGCCGAAGCCCTGTTCGACTGCCTGGAGTCGGCCCTGCGGGCGGCACGCGATGCCGGCACGATCACCGCCGGGGAATACGCGACGATGGTGTACCCCACCTGGTTCCGTTCCCTGGGGGAGTTTCGCGCCCCGTTCACGCCCCACTTTATGGGTCCCTCGGGCGCGACGCTTCAACTCGAGGAACTCGAACCCGTGGAACTCCCCGATCCCTTCCTCGAATCCTGGCGGATTTCCGGCGACGCCGACGCCTACGGCCGCGCCCAGGCGGCTTTCCTGCAAGGCTTCCTGGAGCCGTCTTTTCAAGACGCGCTGAAGACGCGCCCACCGGAGATCGCCCGGGGTATCCTGACCTCCCTCTTCTCCGACACCGCCCGGCGCATCGCGCAGGATCCCCCGGCGGTCTCCCCCCGTTACCACCTCGTCCGCGGCCGCGTCACGCGCGTCGCATGACATCTTCGCCCTGGGCATCAACGGAGGGCCAGGGCCTTGATGCGGGATGCGAGGGTGGTCGGCTTCATGTTCAGCAGTTCGGCGGCGCCACCCCGGCCAAACACCTTCCCACCGCTTTGCCTCAATGCGGCGGCGATGCTTTCGCGTTCCCTCCGCTTCCACTCGTCCCGCGTGAGGATTGAATGGGTTTCCTCCGGAGGCGTCCCCGTGGAGGCGGATCGGGGCGGCACGGACTGCGGCAGTTCGAAGTGCAACGGCCCGTTCTGTGCCAGGATCACGGCGCGCTCCACGGTGTTCTGGAGTTCGCGGATGTTGCCCGGCCAGTCGTGGGCGGCGAGTTGCGCGGCATGGGCCTTGGTGAACCGCGGCACGGGGCGGTTCCCCCGTTTGGCCGCCAGGCGGATGAAGTGCGCCGCCAGCGGCGCGACGTCCTCGCTCCGCTCCCGCAGCGGCGGGACTTCGATCGGGAACACGCCGAGCCGGTAGAACAGGTCCTGGCGGAATCGTCCGGCGGCCACTTCCTGTTTCAAATCGCGGTTGGTCGCGGCGACGATGCGCACGTTGACCTTGCGCACGCGGCTCTCCCCGACGCGTTCGATCTCCTGCTCCTGAAGGACCCTCAGCAGTTTCGCCTGCATCGCGAGCGGCACCTCACCGATCTCATCGAGGAACAGTGTGCCGCCGTCGGCCAGTTCAAAGCGGCCGGGTTTGTCCTTCAACGCGCCGGTGAACGCGCCCCGGGCGTGGCCGAAGAATTCGCTCTCGAAAAGCGTCTCCGGCACCGCGCCGCAGTTCACCTTGATGAGCGCGCGGTCCCTCCTCGGGCTGCCCTCGTGGAGGGCGCGGGCGACGAGTTCCTTGCCGGTGCCGCTCTCGCCCGTGATGAGGACCGCAGCGTCGGTGGGCGCGACGAGCTGGATTTGCTGCAGCACCTTCCTCAGGGCCGGACTGCCTCCCACGATGCCATTCGCGCCGACGGCTTCGGTGACTTCCTGGCGGAGGTAGTGGTTCTCCTCCTCCAGGCGCGCCTTGAGGAACTCGATTTCCTCAAACGCGCGGGCATTGGCAATGCTCACGGAGGCGTGGTCGGCAAAGACGCGCAGCCAGTTGAAGTCCTCCTGACCCAGCACCTTCGTGTCGAAAATTGCGAGCACGCCCAGCACTTCGCCATGAAAGAGGAGCGGCTGGGCGGCGAAGGTCCTCACACCCTCACGCCTCATCCAATCGGGTTCGGCAATCCACTCCTCATCGCCCCGCACATCGGCGAGCAGCAGCGGTTCCCCGGACTTCCCGACGCGCCCAATTTTCCTCACCCCCAGCGGGAATCGCCGAAACGCCCCATCCAGCCGCGAATAATCCTGAAAACGGTCGCCCGGATTGCCCGCGCTCGCCGCAAGATGGAGGCAACGCGTCTGGTCCGGACACTCAGGACGGAAACGGCACGAGCCACAAATGTCCCCCGGCGCCAGCAGCCAGATGCGCGCGAGCACGACGTTTTCACACTGCGCAATGCCGCTCACGATGGCCCGCAACAGATCGGGCAACGAACGGTTCTGGGCCATCGAGACCATGACCTGGGGAAGATTCGCGCAGTTCACGACCTCAGACTACGAAGTCTCGTGGTTCACCGCAACGAATGTTCGTAGAACACGAATTCTCGTAGCAACTCAGTGAGCGGAGATTTCTGAGAAATCGCCCCTGTTTCCTCGATTTTCAGCAAGAATTCCGGGCTGGCACGGCACGTGATCAGGGAGTGGCAGGACCGCATGACGCGGATTCAACAACGAAGCAAAAGAACGAACATGAACCGCACCCTCCTCTCCACCCTCGCCGCGCTCGCGCTCTCCACGACGCTCTCCTTCGGCGCGGAGCTCCTCAACATCGACCGCGCCGCCGGTCACGCGCTGGACGCCTACGATCCGGTGGCATTCTTCACGGACAAGGCCGCCGTGAAGGGCGACTTCAAAATCACCGCCACGCATCAGGGCGCGACCTACTTCTTCGCCTCGAAGAAGAACCGTGATGCGTTCCAGGCGAGTCCGGAACGCTACCTGCCCGCCTATGGCGGCTACTGCGCGGTCGGCGCGGCACTGGGCGTCCTGCTGCCCGTGGACATCTCGACGTGGCAGATCGTCGAGGGCCGGCTCGTGCTGAACTACAGCGCGGACGTCCAGAAGATGTTCAACAAGGACCCTCAGGGGAACCTCAAGAAGGGCGACGCCAACTGGCCCAAGCTCGTGGCGGACCACTCCAAGTAACCCCTCGCAGCACCGGGCCGCCCGGCCGATTCCGGGCGGTCCATCCCCCACCCAAATTCCCAGTCCGCCACCAAACCATGAACACCCGCCCGCCCCTGCCGCCGTTCACCGAGGAAACCGCGCGCCAAAAGGTCCAGCTCGCCGAGGACGCCTGGAACTCGCGCGACCCGGAGCGCGTCGCGCTCGCCTACACCGAGGATTCCGAATGGCGCAACCGCTCGGAGTTCATCAACGGCCGGCCTGCGATCATCGAACTGCTCCGGCGGAAATGGGCGCGCGAACTCGACTACCGGCTGCGCAAGGAACTCTGGGCCTTCACCGGCAACCGAATCGCCGTGCGCTTTGAGTACGAATTCCACGATGAGACCGGCCAGTGGTGGCGCGCCCACGGCAACGAGAACTGGGAGTTCGCCGACAACGGACTCATGCGGCGCCGGTTCGCCAGCATCAACGATGTGCCCATCACGGACGCCGACCGGAAGTTCCGCTGGGAACGCCCGGCTCCGGGCCGCTGAACCGATTCCTGAACCCCTTTGGCAAAATCATCCGCAACACCCACCCCGTCCCTCCCTCCCATGAACCCCCACCCCTCCGCACCCGATCTCACGCAACGTCCGCCGCGCAGCCCGCGCGTCCGCCTCGGCGGCTACGCCATGCTGCCGCGCGTACTCGACAAGGCACGCGCCTCGCTTCAAGGCAGGGCCGGCGACTACAAGTTCGGCAACCCGATGGACCGGCAGTTCCTGGCCTTCACGGGCATTTCCCAGGACGCATTGCTGGAGCGGGTGAAGAGCGGCGCCGGAGACTGGGACATCCTCCGCTGGGTCAACGAGCAGGCAACCCCCGCACGGGCCCCGTATGAGATTCGCGCCTGGTCCGCGTGGCTCGAAACCATGCCCATTGGCGATGCCGAGGACTTCGAGTGGTTCACCGCCCAGGTGCGGCGGCTCAATCCCGAACGCGCCGACCTCCACACCGTCATGGACTACCTCGACGCCGACGACCACGCGAGCTTCGGCGGCAAGGCATGAACCGCCGTCCGTCCCGGATTTTCCTCACCTCAATAATAAAAAAAACCATGAAACTGGCCATCCTCATCACCTCCGATCCCAAAAACGGCGAAGAAGCGCTCGGACGCGCGTTCAACGCTCTTGCCCTCGCCGCCGAGGCCCAGGCGAAGAACGACGAAGTGAACGTCGTCTTTGCCGGCGCCGGCACCCGCTGGCCCGCCGAATTGACCAAGTTGTCCCATCCGGCCAACGGTCTCTACAACACCGTGCGCCCGGTCATCACCGGGGCGTCGTGCGGCTGCTCGGCCGTCTTCGGGGCGACGAAGGAAGTCGCCGCCTGCGGACTGCCCGAAATCAAGGACCACGCGCTGGCGGGTACGCCCGGCCTCGCGAGCATCCGTCGCTACCTTGCCGAAGGCTGGCAGACGCTGGTCTTCTGATCCGAATCCTCGGAACGCGGTTGGGTCCACAGCGCCCACCGCGTTCCCCTCATCCCTCACCCCTCATCCCTCACCCCCCCCGCCATGGCCGGACGCTTTCTCGAAACCTATTTCACGCCGCAGGTTCTCGCCGCCCAGCAGCGCTACTTCGGACGTTCCCAATCCATTCCGCCACAGCCGGAGCGCGACCCCCTCGGCGACGAAGAGCAGGCTTTCATCGAGGCCCGGGACTCCTTTTACATGGCGACCGTCAGCGAGAACGGGTGGCCGTATCTGCAACATCGCGGCGGCAAGGCCGGCTTCCTGCGCGTGGTCGGCCCCACGCAACTCGCGTTCGCCGACTACAAGGGCAACCGCCAAATGCTTTCGACCGGAAACCTCGCCGCCAGCGACCGGGTGGCGCTGTTCCTCATGGATTATCCGCGTCGTGAACGGTTGAAGATCCTGGGCCACGCCCGCATCGAGGACGCCCGGACGCATCCGGAGGTCGTGGCCCGGATTGCCGAACCCGAAGTCCGGTCCATCGTCGAGCGGGTCTTCCTCATCGAGGTCGTTTCCTTCGACTGGAACTGCCCGAAATACATCACCCCGCGTTACACCGAGGAGGAGGTGCGCGAGGCCATCGCGCCCCTGAAGCGGCGCATCGCCGAACTGGAGCGTGAATTGGGTCGCGGAACCGGCGGGCACGACGGCAACGCGGTGGGGTAGGAACGATTCCCAATGGGGCGCGCGCTCATCCAAGGACCATGAACCCTCCAAACACCCCCCGGTCCGCCTCCCGCTGGAACGGGTGGCTCGCCATCGCCGCCGTCGCTGCGCTCATCGCCGCCGGAAGGTATTTCCACGTGCAGGACCTGCTCCGGCAGGCGCTCGACTGGGTGGCTCACCTCGGTCCGTGGGGACCGGTGATCTTCATTGCGCTGTACGTGGTCGCCACGGTGTTCTTCGTCCCCGGTTCGGTGCTGACCCTCGGCGCCGGCGCGGTCTTCGGGGTGGTGTGGGGCTCGATCTACGTTTCCATCGCCTCCACCCTGGGGGCGACGTGCGCCTTCCTGGTGGGACGTTACGTCGCCCGCGACGCCATCGCCCGCAGGATCGCGGGCAATGAACGCTTCGCCGCCATCGACAGGGCCGTGGCGAACGAAGGCTGGAAGATCGTCGGCCTGACACGGCTTTCCCCGGTCTTCCCCTTCACGCTGTTGAACTACGCCTTCGGCATCACGCGGGTGAAACTCGGCGATTACGTGCTCGCGTCGTGGATCGGCATGATGCCCGGCACGGTGATGTTCGTGTACCTCGGTTCGCTGGCCAAGGCCGCCTCGGGCGAACGCACCCGCACCCCGGGGGAATGGGCCCTGTACGGGGTCGGACTGCTCGCCACCGTGGCGGTAACCCTCTTTATCACCCGCATCGCCCGACAGGCCCTGGCGAGGAGAATCACCACCTAGCCCGACCCTCTTATGACCGATCCATCCCCGCCGCCCGTGCTCCCTTGGGACGCGCACAATCAGAGGCTCGTGGCCAACGTCCGTCCGGCGGACTGGAGGAATCCGACCGCCGCACCGCGCTACAATCTCGTCGTCATCGGCGCGGGCACGGCGGGACTGGTCACCGCCGTCGGCGCCGCCGGACTCGGCGCAAAGGTCGCGCTCATCGAGAAGCACTTCATGGGCGGCGACTGCCTCAATGTCGGCTGCGTGCCGTCGAAGGCCATCATCCGCGCGGCACGGGCGGTTGCCGCAGTCCGGGAGGCCGGCGGGTTCGGGGTGGACGTTCCGCCGGGAGTGACGGTGGATTTTGGCAGGCTCATGGAACGGATGCGCCGGCTGCGTGCCGACATCAGTCCGCACGACTCGGCGCGGCGCTTCTCGGACCTCGGCGTCGATGTGTTCCTGGGCGCGGGCCGATTCACCGGACCGGACACCATCGAGGTGGGCGGACAATCGCTGCGCTTCGCCAAGGCCGTGATCGCCACCGGGGCGCGGGCCGCCGCACCGCCGATTCCGGGGTTGAAGGACGTTCCCCATCTCACCAATGAGACGCTGTTCTCCCTGACCGAACTGCCAGGGCGTCTTGGAGTGATCGGTGCGGGACCCATCGGTTGCGAGATGGCGCAGAGCTTCGCGCGCTTTGGCTCCAAGGTGTTCCTCGTCGAGACGGAACACGGCATCCTGCCGCGTGAGGACCGCGATGCGGCGGCGATTGTCCGCAACGCCATGGAACGGGACGGCGTCCGGTTCCTCAGTGGTGGCAGGGACCTGAAACTCGCCCGGAGCGCGGGCGGCATCCGCCTCCAGGTGGAGTCGCACGACAAGGGCTGCGACGTGGAAGTGGACCAACTGCTCGTCGCCGTCGGCCGCGCCCCGAATGTGGAGGGGCTCGGACTGGAAACCGTCGGCGTCGAATTCGACCGGAAGGGCGTGAAGGTCAACGACCGCCTCCAGACCACCCACCCGCGCATCTACGCCTGCGGCGACATCTGCTCGCCGTTCCAGTTCACACACGCCGCCGACTTCATGGCGCGCATCGTCATTCAGAACGCGCTGTTCAAGGGCCGCGCCAAGGCCGGTTCGCTCATCATCCCCTGGGCGACCTACACGTCTCCGGAAATCGCGCACGTCGGCCTTTACGAAAAGGACGCGAAGGCGCAGGGCATCGAGGTGGACACGTTCACGCAGGAACTGGCCAAGGTGGACCGTGCGATTCTCGATGGCGAAACCGAGGGCTTTGTGCGCGTCCATGTGCGCCGGGGCACGGACCAGATCGTCGGCGCAACCGTCGTCGCGGCGCACGCCGGGGACCTGATCGGCGAACTCACCCTCGCCATGAAGGGCGGGCTCGGCCTGAAGACGATGGGCGCGACCATTCATCCCTATCCGACGCAGGCGGAGGCGATCCGTCGCACGGGCGATCTCTACAACCGCACCCGCCTGACCCCCTTCGTGAAGTCCCTCATGGAACGCTGGCTGGCATGGCAGCGGTGACGGGCCGGTGCCTCGTCTCCTCCGTAGCAGCCGACGTCAGAAGACTCCAACTCCCCCTCGCTCGCTGAGACCCCACCACATGGCAGCTGGTCTGAAGTAGTTGTTCCAGGCGATGCCATCTCCTAGCCTGAACGCGATTCCCGCCCTTCGCATGAACCTGACCACCTGGATTGCCGCCGCAGCCTCCCTTCTTGCGACACTGATCGGACGCGCTGAGCCGGCGCCGAGCCCGGTGCGCTTCGCCATTGTGGGACTGACCCACGACCATGCCCGTGGGTTCATTCCGGCCGTCCGCGGCCGCAGCGACATCGCACTGGTGGGCATCGTGGAGACAAACCGGGATCTGGTGGCGCGCTTTGCAGCGGCTTATCAGCTCCACACCAACCTGTTTTACCCAAGCCTCGAGGAACTGCTCCGCCACACCAATGCGCAGGCGGTCGCGACGTTCACCAGCACGTTCGAACACCGTCGGGTGGTGGAGGAATGCGCCGCCCACGGCCTCACCGTGATGATGGAGAAGCCGCTCGCCGTGAACATGGAACACGCCCGCGCGATGCAGGCCGCGGCAAAACGGTCGGGCATCCAGATCCTGGTCAACTACGAGACGACCTGGTACCCGGCCAATCATGCCGCGTATGCGCTGGTGCAAGACCAGCGCGCCATCGGCGATCTGCGCAAGGTGGTGGTGCATGACGGACACCGGGGCCCCCGGGAAATCGGCTGTTCCGCGGAGTTCCTGAACTGGCTGACCGATCCCGTGCTGAACGGCGGCGGCGCCCTGACGGATTTCGGATGCTATGGGGCCGACCTCATCACCTGGCTGATGCAGGGACAACGCCCCACGGCCGTCCTCGCCGTGACCCAGCAGATCAAACCGGAGGTTTACCCCAGGGTGGAGGATGAGGCGACCGTCGTGCTCACCTACCCGCACGCGCAGGGCATCATCCAGGCGTCCTGGAACTGGGCCATCGACCGCAAGGACATGGAAATCTACGGGCAGACGGGCCAGGTGCTCGTGCCGCGCAAGGACGTCCTCAAGTTGCGCACCCTCACCGCGCCGGAATCCGAACCGGCGGTGCCCCCGTTGCAGGGGCCACAGGCCGATCCGCTCTCCTACCTTGCGGCCGTCGTGCGGGGGGACATCAAACCCTCCGGATTGTCCTCCCTGGAACTCAACCTCGTCGTGACCGAGATCCTCGACGCCGCGCGAACGTCAGCCCAAACGGGAAAACGGGTCGAGCTCAAGTAGGGCCCTGTCGGAAAACTCCGAGGGGTCCTGCGGCGGGCCTACTCCCTCGCCCCGCCGTGCCGCTCGAGGAACTCCACGATCTCAACCGCCGTGGACTTCCCCGGATCGCCCAGGTTCGCCGGCCAGTGATGGCCTCCCGTCGGCACTTCATACAACAGCACCTCGCACGCATCCTTCGACGTCCACGCCCGATGACGCCGGATGCCGCCGGGCAATTCCTTCACGTCGCTGCGTTCGAGTCCCAGTCCGGACACCCACGCATCGCGGACCTCCTGCACCGGCAGGTACGCACCCCAGCCATCGCGGTTCATCGGATCCCCCAGCCACCGGGTCGTCGTGTCGTCCACCCTGTTCACCGCCAGGACCGGAATCCGCGCCGCCGGACGGAGCCCGCGTCCCCAGCTCGACATCATGGTTCCGCCCACCGGCGCCACCGCCGCCACAAACGGATCGGGTCGTGCCGCCAGGAAAAAACTGACGTCGCCCCCGTTGGAGAACCCGGTCGCGAAAACCGCGCGCGGCTCCAGGTCAAGATCCCGCGTCAGCCGCCCGGCCAGTTCCTGCAGCGCCCGCACGTCATTCACCGACTCCGAACGGTGGAAGTCGTAACCGACCTGGAAAAACGTCCGCCCTTTCGCATCCCGGGTGCCCTCGGGATACGCCACCACCCATCCCCGCTGCCGCGCCACGGCTGCGAACTCCGTCGTCGCCCGGATTCCCGCCGGCGAATCCGTGAACCCATGGAACACGAACAGCAACGGCGGTCGGGGCTTCCGGACCGCCGGCAGGTTCCCCGGCAGGTCGAGCAACACCCGGCGGCTCCGTCCGTCCAGCACCACCTCGTTGGTGCCATTCACCCAAGCTGTGCGGTTCGTCTCCCGCTGCATCCAGGCAAATGCCCGGTCCGACGCGGCCATCACGACGGGATCCCGATGAATGATCCCGTGCAACGTGAGCGCCATCGTGACTTCGCCCTGATTGATCCCCTTGGGCTTTCCGTCGTAGCCCGGTTCCCTGCCGACACCGGTCCGGGTATTGCCCCGGGCGTCCACCTCGCCCGACACCAGCACCCGCGACGCCTGCCAACGCGCCGCCGCCGGGAAGGCCGCGTCCAGCTCCGGCATGGGCACGTGCAATCCGAGGACCTCGCCGAACAGGATTGAGACCGCGTTGTAGCTTGAATCGCGTCCGCCGTGTTCCAGGAACACCCCGTCCGCATCCCGCTGAAGCAACGCCTCCTGGACCAACCGTCGCGACGTGGCCACCAGCGACTCGTCCCCCAGCACCTTGCCGCAGGTGCCGAACGCCTTGGCCGCAATGAACACGCGGTTCACCGCCTTCCGGCTCTTCGGCAGGATCGTCGATTCCCCCGCGGCGAGGAAGGCGCAAGCCTTGCGCAACCGCGGCTCCAGTGCCGCGATCCGCTCCCGGAAGTGCGCCTCGTGTGGGGACTCCCGGATCACCAGGATCGCGCGTCCGTACTCCTGCAGGAAGAAGTAGGCCGTCTCGACCGCGGCGGCGCCCTCGGACGCGCTGGAGCCCGTCGGGCGCACCGCGGCGTCGAAACCGCCATCCTCCCGTTGATGCGAGAACGCCGTCTCGATCCCGCGCCACGCCTGGTCTGCGCGTTCGAGATCCCCCGCCACCACCGCGGCGATCACCGCCCGGCAACTCCCCCGCTGCGCCCCGGCCTCGATCCACTTCCCGACCGTCCGGTTGCCGCCGGTCAACCCCTGCGCATCCGGCATATCATTCGCGGTCAACGCCGCCAACCGCCCCGGCGGAAACGCCCGCAGGACATCGTACTCCCGCAGTCCCGCCGCCGCCCCGTCCGCCCGCCCCACCGCGACCAGCATCACCCCCAAGGCCAATGCCCGTCCTCCCCAACGCACCCACCGGGAAATCATGTGCGGAGCATACTCGACCCAGCCCCCGACGGAGGAGCGGGAAAACGGATGACCGGAGACTGCGCCGTTACCCGGGCGCCAGTGGCCATCGAAGCGACTGGAGATG
>JAEUHD010000360.1 GCA_016793645.1 Verrucomicrobiales bacterium | reverse complement strand
CCCCGTTGGCCTGGGACACCTCCCTATTTCACCGACGACTCGGCCAGGGCCGCCACCCAGGTATCCATCGCTTCGCGCGCGGAGGGAACCCCTTCCTGCGGGACCGCACCATTGACGAGGATGCTGAACACCAGCGGCTCGCCGACCGAATTCGTCAAATAGCCGGACAAACTGTGAACGTTCCGCAGTGAACCGGTCTTGGCCCGAACGTTGCCCCGGAGTCCCGGCTGGGTGAATCGGGCGCGCAATGTTCCATCCACGCCCCCGATCGGAAGCGAGTCGCGCCACGCGGCCGCCGTCGGATGCCGGCTCATGAACGTCAGCAACCGGACCAACGACCGCGCCGTCACCAGATTCTTCCGGGAGAGTCCCGACCCCTCCTCCAGCGACACATCCTGCTCCCGGATCGCCGCCCTCCGCAGGAGGGAAGGCAACGCCGCCAATCCTGCCGCCTCGGTGGTCCGCCCCGCAGCACTCACCCCCGTCGCGCCGGAGTCCGCCCCCACCGCCAGTAGCAGCAACTGCGCATGCAGGTTCTGCGACGGCTTCATCATGTCTCGAACCAATTCCGAGACCGGCGCGGAGGAAGCGGACCCCACCTCGGTCCACGTGCCTTGGACTGTGGGTTCACCCGCCCGAATCACCCGCAGCGGTCCTGACACGGTGATGCCCGCCTTCCGAAGCGCCTCCAGAAACAGTTGCCCCGACCACAGCGCGGGAATGGGCACTGCGGCCTCCACGGTGACGGGACCGGACCCCGCGGGAACGGATCCGGAAATCCGAAGCCGCGAGTCGCCGGGAAGTCGGAACAGGGACAGGTCCTCCCTGCCCCCCTTGGCCGAAGTCACCACCGAAGCCTCCAGCGACATCGCGGTCGCGAGGGGTTCCATCCGAACCACTGCGGAATCCCCCGCGTTCCGCCCCGGGGTGACGATCAGCGAGACGACATTGTCCCCGGCGGAAAGTGCGGAGACCGCCGCGCCGTAGGATTCCACCAGGTCGTCCCAGTTCCAGCCGCTGCCGAATGGAGGACCGACATACCGGCTTTCGTCGCAGAGAAGTCCGCCATCGACCCGCCGGATCCCGGCCCGTTTCACCGACGCCACCAGCGGAGCCCACACCTCATCCCAGGAACCCCCATGGACGCGGGGGGCCAGGGAAGGATCCCCGCCGCCAACGAGACGCAAGGGTCCCGCAAGACGCCCCGCGGCATCGGGAGAACCGTCCATGCGCAGGGAGGTTGTAAGGCGCCGGGCGGGTCCCAGACGGTCGAGGGCGAGCGCGGCTGTGAAGAGTTTCGTGTTCGACGCCGGCACGAGCCGGACCGCCGGGTTGGTTTCAAACCACGTCTCGCCCGTTCGAAGCGATGCCACCTGGGCACCCCAGACCGCCCCGGGAGCATCCGCCACCGCCAGGGTTCGGGCCAGGCGGTCCCGCAGCACGGCAAGGTTGGTGGCCCCGGCATGAACCGGAATCGCCAGCAGAAACCCGGCGGCAGCAAGCACGATCCTGCAAAGCATGAGGAAAACAATTTTGCCAAACGGCTTCCGTGGCAATAGAGGGATTCTGTTGTGAGTGCGCTGGACTTCCCTGATCGCCATCACGCCCTGGCTGCCGAAGGCTGGTTTGAACTGGGCCGGCCGGCGGAGGCCTTGTCCGAACTGGATCTGCTGTCCCCCGCCGGACGGTCTGATCCCGGTGTGCTGGAACTGCACTGGCGGATCCTCGCGCAGCGTCGCGAATGGTCCGAAGCCCTGGAGATCGCGAACCGGATGACCGAGGCCGCCCCGGAGCGGGCCGAGGGGTGGATCCACCGAAGCTTCACGCTCCACGAACTCCGCCGCACCGACGAGGCGTGGTCGATGCTGCTCCCGATGGCCCCCCGGTTTCCGGAGGAATCGATCATTCCCTACAACCTGGCCTGCTACGCCTGCCAGATGGGAAATCTGGAAGTGGCACAGGACTGGCTCCAACGGGCCGCGAAGCTGCGTCCGAAGAATGAAATCAAGGTGATGGCGCTCAGCGATCCCGATCTCGCGCCGCTCCGGAGTTACGTCGAGGGCCTGTGACCGGCCCGGGCGGTCACGCCTTGCTGGTGACCTGATCCCAGTTGACGTTGTTTTTCTCCGCGTAGTGGGTGAATGCCTTCTCGTGGAGAATCAGGGCGGCCCGGACGACACTGGAGTCGTCGGCACGGCCGGCCGGCCCCATGAAATCGGGGATGAGATCGTTCTTCCGATGCGCGTAGGTCAGCGCAAAGACCGCGGCCGCCAGGGCGTGATAGGTCAGCTCCTTGTAGGCGCCCTCCGCCACGTCCTCCACGACGTCCGCGAGGAACTCGAGCTGGTTGACGAGGTGGGGAAACTGCGGCGCATCAATCTGGGCGAACTCCACCTTCCACAACGGCAGGTTGCGCAGCACACGCTCCAGGGTCACGGGCGTCACCTGGGCGGCCCCGTGCATCACGTAATTGGCGATCTCCGACATGCGGGCAAAGCATAGGCAGGTCCCCCGTCCCGGGGCAACGGGCCGTTTGCGCGGGAACCGCGGACCTGATTCGGTTCCCCCATGCCGAAACGTCCCGACTCCCGACTGGTCCTCGTCACGGCCCCGGACCTCGCCACCGCGCGCCGCCTGGCGACGGCCGCCCTCCAGTCCCGCACGGCCGCCTGCGCGAATCTCATTCCCGGCGTCGAATCCCACTATTGGTGGAAGGATGCCCTGGAGTCCGGATCCGAAATCCTGATCGTGTTCAAGACCCTCGAATCCCTCCTTGCCGACCTTGAGCGGGTCATCCACGCCGAACATCCCTATGACACCCCCGAATTCCTGGTCCTTCCCGTCCACGGAGGCAGTCGCCGGTATCTGGATTGGATCACCGCGTCGGTCCAGTCCCGGGATGGGACCTCCCGGAAACGCCAACGCAGGAAACCGGGCCCGGGGAAGTCACGCTGACGCCCCCCGCGAACGGCGGCCCATACCCCACGGACTTTTGCGGGGCCGCGGAGTCGAGTCTTTGTGAAACCTTTTGTGGACCGTTTTCCCGGGGTTCGCTTAACTCGCCCGCGTTCCAGCACTAATCACTTCAGGCAATCTCACACATGAGCAACGTCCAAAACGAAGGCATTGCACCCAA
>JAEUHD010000344.1 GCA_016793645.1 Verrucomicrobiales bacterium | reverse complement strand
GGTGACAATCATTAAGTTGTCCTTCCCGCGAATGCAGCTTCTTGGATCAGTCTTAAAACCAAAGCATGGCTTTCCGAGAGCATGCATGTAGCCGAGTTCAAAGCACGCACCCTCATCAAGCGTTCTCCCATCGAGGAGGATTAGCAGTGAATCGCATTGGTGGAGAAAGCTGATGTCGGAGTCAAAAATCTTCCTGCGAATCGCATTTTCGTCCGCGCCTGTCCTGATTAAATCCGTCACAGTTCCAGCGTGAAGCTGTGGAAGATATGCCGTATGTCCAAGGTCCGTCACAAACTTGTAAAGCCGCATATTGAATGCCTTCTCGGCTTCGGAACACAGGGCGGCTGCGAGGTAGAAATACATGGCGCATTCAACGTGTTCGGGTCGCGCGGTGGAGGCATTCAAGAAGCGCATTTACGCGCTCCTGAAAACGCATGCCCGGATATTCCTCTACCGCGCTGAGAAGATAGTTCAACGCATTTCGGAATGATTCATTGAGGCTGCAATCGCTCGAAGTGACGCCTTCATTGGTTAAGCGCTCCATGGCTCGTGACACAGTGAGTTGTTCATACTCAGATATCGCGGCGATGGAGGCAAGCGCGGGTTTCGCACCGCTCGTGGAGAGTTTCAAGGAGGCCAACGCCACAGTCATTGACTCTCTGTCCAATGAAGCAAGCACCTGTAGCGAACTTTGAAAGGCAAGAACAGTATTCCGGGATGTTTGGGCTGCTGCTTCAATTGCCTTAGCCGTTTCGTCCAGAACCTGTTTGGTATTTCCCCTTTCCCCAAGCTTCATGGTCAGTTCAGTCAATGCTTGTTTTATGCTTCCTTCCATTGTTTCTACGCTGTGCATAGCAAGTTTTCGTGACATTTCTACCTGCACCGATTGAAGCACTTCCTCAGTTCGAGTTCCGGCATCTTTTAAGAATTGAAGCTCCGTAACAATTCTGGTAAGGAAGTTGCGAATGTGATTGTTCGTTTCCGTTTGAGTTGCCTGCGCTGCGATGACTTGCTTTGTAGAAAGGTGGAAGAACCATGCAGAAACAATCAGTGAGCCGAATCCCGTGATGATCGTGACGCACCAGCCACTTATCGTGATTACGTCTTCGAGGGATATTTCAGGCCCGGGCTGTGAGACTGTTGACGCTGTACCCGCTGTAGTTGTGCTAGCAGATGCTTGCGTGCCTGGAGAAGGCAACGCAATTGATTGGGGCGAGGTTGGCGCCCGCAATCGTGAAGTCGTTGGATTATGCAACAATTCCGTAGTCTGGGAATTGACGGAATCTAACGCCATCGCGAAGAGAATCATCATCGAAGTTAACGTAAGCATCATGTGTGAGAGATTATAAGCACCACGCCTTCGCGTGAAGCTTGCCGCCGCTCTTGGTAAACGTGCGCGTCTATTGTCTATTTTGCGCTTCAGCGTCTCATACTCTGCAATGCCTTGCCGGCGGCACTTTTGAGGGCGTCCTCGGTAAGGTTGATTGAGTGGATGTGCGGGCCGAACGCGGAGCGATAGCGGCCTGTTGTCGTTCCTTCTTGGGTGAAAGTTTCATTGCCAAACACTCTGTGCGCTATTGAGCCATCGGACATATTGATCTGATCCTCCTATTTGGAGTACAGTCAAGCTTTGGGCAAGGTGTCGTTGCGGGATTGGGCGCGGATGGATTCACTGGCAATCTTGTTCTAGTGCAGGACATTAGGGTGCGTTTTATCGTGACGGGCGAACGTCGCTTGGGTCCCAAACTGGTCCTCACACCTTCTTGTAGCGTCGTCCCATGCCTTTACCGCCGGCATCCTTGACCTTGTCAGCCAGCAGTCCCATGGCGCCCTGGCTGACTTGATCCGGAAACAGCTCGGCAGTCTTGGTCTTGACGTCGACGAGCTGGAAGGTCGAGGGCAAGGCGGCAAGGACCTGTTCCGCCTGAGCCTGGTCGAGCACCGGCCAGGCCTTTCTGGCGACCTTCGACCGTCTCCCCCGCTTTGCCGCCCCCGCTTTGTCGCCTTGGTTCCTCCGAAGATAGCCGGCCGTCTTGGCCCGCTCGGCCCAGGCATAGCGGTACGAATGAAGGGTAATTCCCTTGATGGCCAGGCCGGTGCAGCGCCGTTTGAACTCTACGGCGCGGTGCTTTTCGTCCATGCGCGCGAGTCGGGGGAAGAGCGGTCCCTGCCGTGGAAGTGTGGCCAGCAGCGCGGCGGCCCGTTCACCGAAGTGGAGTTGGGAGACAGTCCCGGTCTTGTGCCGCTGGTAGCTCACCACGCGGTCCGTCCAGTTCACGTTCTCCGCCGTCAGCGTGGCAACGTCGGTTTGTGATCCGCCCAGGTGCCACAGCAGTTCGTAGAAGCTTCTCGTCTCGGGATTGGGTTCACGGGTGACGATGGCGAGGTGTTCCTCCGCGGTGACCGCGCGCTTGGTATCAAATTCGATGGTCGGCCATTGACGCTTGGGCAGCACGGGCCAGGGCAGCCAGCCCATGTCGAGGCAGAAGTTGTTCAGGCGTCGGAGGAAGACGTTGGTGCTCACCGTACCCCGGCGCAGGGCGACTAGGAGTTGTTCGGCCCGGGTCTCGATGAGGATCAACTTTCGCAGTGACTCCAAAGCCGGGTCGGCCGCGGCGCGCTGCCAGCGTAGGCGGGTGGGACCGCGTTTGGCGGCGATCACTGCGTCCAGGGCATCCTGCCAGGTTCGGGTGGCGACGCCCGAATCGCTGCCGGCCATGTAGGCCCGGGCAATCTGGAGATTCAGGGTGGGTTGCCGGGTCGCCTGGTTCTTCGCGAGGACGATCTGCTCGGCGGCGTCGCGGTCACCGGTGGCCAGGCTGGTGCGCTTTCCGGTGTCGGTATCGACGCAGTAGAAGGAGCGGAGGCGGTTGCGGCGCTCCAAGAGGCGGTAGCGGTTTTTCATGCGCTGTTCGGTCAACGACAGCGTAGAATGCCCTGATTCCGACCTGGGAATGGATTGGCCGGCGCTCCAAGCGGATTCCTGTGGGGTCCGCCCGGTTCCGGAAACCGGTGTCCATTCTGGTGTCCACTTTGGACGCCGGCTCCTGCAAAGGATTGCCATTCAGAGTGTTCTGAATGGAGCCGGTGGTCGGGTTCGAACCGACGACCTGCTGTTTACGAAACAGCTGCTCTGCCACTGAGCTACACCGGCTTTTTGGACATCCCGAGGGGATCGGAATGGCGGCGCGGAATCTGTGCCACTCCAACGGGGGTCGCAAGACTCAATTCCGCGTCGATCCGGTCGGATTGTCCGAAGAGTGCGGATACCGGGGCAGAATCAGCGCGAACTTCAGAGGCAAAGGTCCCTTATCGGTTTGAAGCGTGACATGGATGCAGTTCAAAGTCCTCCCGAACTGTCCCGGTTTTCCCATGTCTTGCCTCCATCCCTTTCCCCGCGGTCGCCGCTTGGGCCCGTTGTCCGTGTCACTCGCCTTGTTGGGAGCGCTTTCTGCTGTCGAGGCTGCCGAGCCCGATGCCGGACAGCCCACGCCGGCGGAATTGAAGAGCATTCCGCCCGTGTTTTCCCAGGAGAAGGCCGAGGCCCTGCTTCGGGAGGTCCAGTTTCCAGAGGAGTTCTCGGTCAGCATCTTCGCGACACCTCCCGCGGTGAACTATCCGGTTTTCGTTGCCGCGGCACCGGATGGCACCCTCTTTGTCTCCAGCGACGGCAATGGGTCGCTGGACCGGAAGCCGCACTTGGGGCGCGTGCTTCGGGTTCGGGATACCAACGGGGATGGAAAGGCGGATTCGGTGACGGCATTCGTGCCGGACGTGGATTCCCCGCGGGGATTGGTCTGGGACCAGGACCGCCTGTATCTCCTGCATCCGCCTGACATCAGCGTTTATGTGGATCGCGATGGGGACGGCGTTTCGGACGAGTCCCGGACGCTGGTGTCCGGGATTGCCTTCACCTTCAAGGATCGCCCCGCGGATCATTCCTCGAACGGGCTCGAACTGGGCATCGACGGCTGGCTGTACGCGGCGATTGGCGATTTCGGATTCATGGAGGCGACGGGGTCGGATGGACGGAAACTGCAGATGCGGGGCGGGGGAGTGATCCGCGTCCGGCCGGATGGATCGGGGCTCGAAGTCTTCGCGGAGGGTACCCGGAACATTTTGGAGGTGGCGGTGAGTCCGGAATTGGATGCGTTTGCGCGCGACAATACGAATGACGGCGGCGGCTGGGACGTGCGGCTGCACCATTTTTCCGGAATGACCCAGCACGGGTATCCGCGGCTCTTCAAGAACTTCCCGTCCGAGATCGTTCCCCCTCTGGCCGATTTCGGAGGCGGATCCGGCTGTGGTGCCGCGTGGATTGATGAACCCGGAATTCCCGCGAAGTGGAATCACGCTCCGTTCACCGCCGACTGGGGAACGGAATGGATCTACCACCACACGCTTGGCCCCAAGGGGGCGACCTTCACCGCCAATCAGGAACCCTTCGCGAAGCTTCCGCGGGTGACGGATCTGGATGTGGATGGCAATTCGGCGATCTATGCGGCGAGTTGGAAGGGGGCGAGCTTCACGTGGGTGGGACGCGAGGTTGGATTCCTGGTCCGCGCCACTCCGAAGGGCTTCACGCCGGAGCCGCTCCCGGATTTTGCGGCCCTCGCGCCTTCCGCCCTGGTCCAGCAGTTGGAGTCCCCGAGTCATCGTCGCCGGTTGGCGGCTCAGCGTGCCCTGATTCGCTGGATGGAGGCCGGGTCGGTTTCGGGGGTGCTCGGGGAATTGTCGACCCTCGCGATGGATTCGACCAAGCCGATGGCCTCCCGGATTGCCGCCGTCTTTGCGATCTCCCTGGGGTTCCGCGCGGAAAGTTCCTCCCTGCTGTCCGGGTTGCTGCGGGATGCCGAGTTGTCGCCGTGGGTCCTGCGGGCTCTTGGAGATCAGGCCCGTCGTCCGAATGCCGAGACGGTGACGGCGGTGGCGGGGCTGTTGGATTCCCCGGTTCCGCGTGCGCGGCGGGAGGCCCTGGTGGTTTTGGCGCGCCTGGGGACCGAAGCGGAGGCCCGGGCCATGGTTCCGCTGTTGGCGGATCCGGATCCCATCGTGGCGCATACCGCGGTGCGGGGCCTGGCCCGCCTTCGGGCGGGTGACGCCTGTCTCGCCGTTCTGGATGATCCGAAGGCATCCGCCGCACTTCGATCCGGCGCCCTGGGGGTGCTCCAACTGTTGCATGATCCCGAAGTCGTGGAGGGCCTGATCCTGCGGCTGGATCGGGAGAAGGACCCGGAACGACGTTCGGGATTGATCACGGCGTTGTGCCGGCTCCAGTTCCGGGAGGGCGTTTGGAAGGGGGATTCCTGGGGGACGCGTCCGGACACCCGCGGGCCCTATTACCAGCCGGAGCCGTGGAGTGAGTCGGCCCGGATTTCGGTGGCTCTCAAGGCGGCGCTGGACCGTGCGGATTCCCGGGAATCGGCGTGGATCGGCCGGGAATTGTCCCGTCACCGGATTCCCGCCGGGGATGCCCTTCAAACGTTGCTGGATCGGGCGTCCAAGGACGACGCGCTGCTGCCGGCCATCGCCTCGCAATTGTCCGAGGCCGACAGCACGCCTGCGAACGCGATCCCGCTGCTGGTGCGGGTTGCCACCGCGGATTCCACGTCGGATGCCATCCGGGCCCAGGCGGTGATGGCGTTGGCCCGCACGTCGGACCCGGCCGCCTGGGGTGCCATTCTGGTCGCCATGCCGCGGGTGCAACAGACGAAGTCGGAGAACAACCTCGCCGAGAAGGCGCGTGCGGCGGTGTACAATTCGACCGGATTCGACCAGGCGCATTCCGTATTTGAGGAACGCGCGGCGCTCTTGGACGGCGAT
>JAEUHD010000343.1 GCA_016793645.1 Verrucomicrobiales bacterium | reverse complement strand
CGGTCGTCGGCGAAGTCGATGTCAATGTCGGGCGGACTCACCCGCTCCGGATTCAGGAAGCGCTCGAACAGGAGGCCGTAGCGCAGCGGATCCACGTTGGCGATCTCCAGCAGGTAGGTCACCAGCGAACCGGCCGCCGATCCGCGCGCCACGCAGGCGATGCCCTGGCTGCGGCCGTGCCGGACGAAATCGCCCACGATCAGGAAGTAGGAGATGTAGCCGGTCTTCTCGATGACTCCGAGTTCCAGCTCCAGTCGCCGGAGCAGCACGGCAATGCCGGGGTGGGAAGACGCGGAGGGGTCCGTGGTCGGTGGTCCGTGGTTCGTGGAAGGAGATTCCTGGCCGGCGGTCCCAGGTACTGGATCGCCACTGACGACGGACGACGAACTACGGACCCCGTCCCCTGGGGGCGGAACCAGAAAATCGAGGCGCTTCGGATCCTCCACCGACTCAACGAGGATATCGCGTCCCTCGACGCGTGCCGTGATCCCGTAGCGCTTCTTCAGTCCCTCGCACAGCAGCAGCCGCAGGTAGCCCTCGCGGGTCCAGGTCTCAGGCGGCTGGAACACCGGGTAGTGCTCCGCGCCCTTGCCGAACTTGATCTCCAGATTGCACCGGTCGGCAACCTCAAGGGTGTTGCGCGCGGCCTCGGGAACCTCGGCAAACCGGGCCGCCATTTCCTCGGCGGTGCGCAGGTAGAACTGCGCCTCCTGGTAGCGCATGCGCTTCGGATCCGAGAGCTGGGCCTGCGTGCCGATGCAGATCAGGCAGTCGTGGGCCTTCCAGTGATCCTGCTCGACGTAGTGGACATCGTTCGACGCGACGCACTTCAGCCCGAACTCCTTCGCCCACGGAATCAGCGCCCGATTGACGCGCGCCTGTTCCGGAATGCCGTGGTTCTGCAGCTCCAGGAAGTAGTTCTCCGGCCCCAGCGTCTGCTTGAACCAGTCGATGGTGTCGCGGGCCTTCGGCTCGTCGCCCTTCAGGATGGCCTCCGACAACTCGCTGGCGAGGCAACCGGACAGCGCGATCAATCCGCGCGAATGCTGGGCGAGCAGTTCCTTGTCGATGCGGGGCTTGTAGTAGTAGCCCTCCAGGTTCGCCGCGGTGACGAGACGGACCAGGTTGTGGTAGCCCTCCTGATCCTTCGCGAGCAGCACCAGATGGTGATACACGTCGCGCATTCCCGAGCCGGGCTTCCGGTCCAGACGGCTGCCCGGAGCCACGTACACCTCGCAGCCCAGGATGGGCTTGATCCCATGCTTCTTCGCCGCTTGGTAAAACTCGATCGCCCCAAACATGTTTCCATGGTCGGTCTGCGCGAGGGCGGGGAATTTGAGCGCGGCGGCGCGGGCCATGAGGCGGTCCAGACGGCACGCCGCATCGAGCAGGGAATACTCGGTGTGGAGGTGCAGGTGGACAAACTCGGCCGCGGACATGGGCGCCAACGATTCGGTCCGCACCCCGGCCTGTCGAGGGTGGATTGTTCACCGGGTACGGCGTTGGAGCCGTCCGGTCCCGAGCCGCCCGTCCCTTGCGGGGGTCCGAGGTCCCGGAACCGGGCAACACCGGGCATCCGCCACGTCCCGGCGCAGGCGACGCCCACCGACAAAAAAGCCCGCCATCCGGCGGGCTTGAATTGGGGAGGGACTTTGCGACCGGTCTTCAGGCCTTGTCGCCGAAGTTCCCGATCGCCTCGACGGGGCAGCCTTCCATGGCCTCCTTGCAGGCGGCCTCTTCCTCGGGGGATTCCGGCTGCTTCTTCACGTAGCTGTAGCCGCCATCCTCCCATCGGGTGAAATTGTTCGGAGCGGTTTCGCGACAGAGGTCGCAATCGATGCACTGGTTGTCCACGAAGAAACGCCCAGCGACGTTTTCAGGGTATTTGTTGGCGATGTCGGCCATGGTGAAACTCGGTTTTTAAGAAATCAGCGGGCGATATATGGGACGGTGGCCGCCGCGGGGCAAGCGGGTTTTTTGGGCGGGGACGGAATTCCCCCGCCGTCCACCGGATCAGTTCGCGACGGGATACAGGTCCACCACCTCGCCCCCGACCACCGGGAGTCCGGGGGGAAGGCTGACCAGAATGGGGAGACCAAATTCCGAATCCCGGGTTGCCGAGTTCTTCGGAAGCAATTGCGGGAGGATCGGCTCGATCTGGGATCCGACGGCCAGGACGCGGCCGATTCCCGATTCCCGATGGCGGGACCGGGAACGCACCTCCATGTTCATGTTGGTCCGGACCTCCAGATTGAGCGGCTGCCGCAGGTAGGCCAGAACCCGATCCGATTGGACCGCACTGAGTCTCAGAATTGTTTCCCCGGCCACCACATTTTCCCCGGCGCGCCGGCTGACGACAGAAACGACGCCGTCCATGGAGGCGACCAGCGCCACCGGCTTGACCTGTTCCTCCAGTTGCCGGAGTTCCGCCTCCTCCAGGGCAACCGCCTCCTTCAAGGACGCCGGCATCTCCGTGGCGGACGAAGACTCCGCCGCCGCGAACGCATCCAGGGCGGCGCTGATCTCGCCCACCAACCGCGATTTCTCGGCCACTTCGGCGTCGAGACTCTCGAGATCACGCTTGGCGATCTGGTAATCCGCCACGCGTTCCAATCCGGCCCCCTCCATCACCCAACTGCGGGGATTCCCCCCGGGTTCCGACTCCGCGGCTGCCGGAGGGGTGCCCGCCCCAAGACGCGATTCCGTCAGGGCCGCCCGTTCCCGAAGCCAGGCCATGAGCTGCGACTGCCGGGTCAATTCGGATTCATAGAAGCTCCTCCGGGCCTTCAGGGACGCCAGTTCCGCCCGCTGGCTGAACCAGTTGAGGCGCAGTTGCAGGAGGGAAAGCTGGTTGTTTTCCTGGCGGAGCTTTACGTCGAGGTTGTCGCGGAGCAGTTCCAACCGGGCGCGGCTGACATCCAGGCGCGCGGCAAGAACGCGGGGATCGGTGGGGACCAGCACCGCGAGGGTCTGTCCCGCCGAGACCCGCTGCAACAGGTCCACGCGGAGTTCCCGGATCAGCCCCGCCTGCGGGGCGGAAACCACGGCATAAACCGCCTCCACCTCGCCCACCAATTGCGAAGGCCCGACATACCGGCGCCACGTCACCAGGGTGGCACCCAGCACTCCCAGGAACATCAGCACCGGGAGCACCGTGATGCGGAACTCGCGGAACGTCGCGCCCGGGGGCGAAGGGATGGGGGGAAGTTTCTCCATGGCTCAGACCTCGGATTCGTCCTCAGCCCGCAGGCTGGTCACCCGGGAAACCCCCGGCAATGCCTTCAACTCACCCAGAAGTTCGTCCAAACGCGACGTGTCCCGCATCAGCAGGCGGTAACTGAGATCCATGCCCTCGTAGCCCACATTCGAACGCTGGCTGGCCACGGAGGTCTTCCGCGAATGCCGCTCCAGCAATCCCATCAGGGCGGGAAGATCCCCGACGGGACGTCCCCAGTGCAGATTGAGAATCAGGTCGTACCGATGACGGGCGCCGAATTGGGTCCAGTGCAGGTAGAGCATCAGCACCGAGAACACGAGGGCTCCGACGATCGCCGTGGTGAATTTCCGGGTGCCGCTCGCCATGCCCACGGTGATCGAGGCGAGGATGTAGGTCGTGTCCAGGGTGTCCCGAAGCACGTTGCGAAACCGTACGATGGCAAACACCGCCATCAACCCGAAGGCGATCAGAAGATTGTTGGCCATGACCATCATCACCACGGCGACGATCAGGCACAGCACGATCAATGCGTTGACGAAGGATCGGGAATAGCTGAGGCCGCTGTGGCAGGCCATGTAGACCCAGGCGATGACGTGCCCCCCGAGAAAGGCGATCATCAACCCCAGGGACATGCCCAGGAAGTCGTCCGGCCCGGTGCCATAATCTCCACGCAGGAGGAAGTTGCCCATGTGAGAATCGTGGTTATGCCGCCCGCGCCAGCAGGTTGTCGAGCCTGCTCAGGCGGGCATCCCTGCGACGCTCCGCCGCCAGATGCGCCACCCCGGGAAGGGCGCCCATCCCGCGACCATGGAAATAATGCTCCCCCTTCCGGGCGATTCCGTCGGCGTACTTGGAGGCGGATCCCTGACGGAGGCCGAAGACCCGGACCAATTCCTTGAACCAGTCCGGAAACCGGCCGGTGAACTTCAGTTCGAGGATGACGAGCTTCCCAAACACACAGGTGGGATCGTCCATCTGCTCCGAGAACCGGGTCACGAATTCCGGGGAAATCAGGACATTGCGGTCCATGGTGACCCGCACGGAATTGTCCACCACGCTGATCCAAGCCTCGCGATCATAGCGCACATGGGCCACCGGCACGGCGCGATCCTGCATCATGAGTTCCACGAAGCGCTGGATGGCGACCAACTGCCGGGGATCACTCGACACCAACTCCGAGGGCGCCGGGAGCTGCCCGGACAGCACCGCCTCCACCGCCCCGCGCTTGATGCCGGACCGCTGCTTCAGGATGGCGTCATTCATGCGCCGCTTGATCTCGAAAAACACCGGGGCGAGGGCGTTGTCCTCGTAAAACCTGAGGCGAAGCTTGTACCGGTTCTTGTCCCCGTTGATGGTGCCCCAGTAGATGTCGAGACGCTCGGAATCGAGGTAGAGATTGTGGATGGTGTAACTGAGGTCGGCCCGCTTGGCCCCATATTCGTCGAGCTCCAGATAGGGCCGGATGAACTCCCGGACGGCGAGGGCGAGCTCCTCCGGGATCACATACTTCAGCTCCCATCGCTGGAGCTGCATTTTGTCATCTGCCATACACCAAACCCTTGGTTGTTCCGGGGGCAACCCGTTTGCCTCCCGAATGACACGGGAAATTAACCAGATTCTCAAAGAAAATCTTGGTCTGCAGCATCCCGATCCTGGGTGAAGCCATTCGCATCGCGGTGGATCCCGACTAAGCAGTCCCTGTGCCGGTCTCGGGCGTTTTATCCCGTCCGGACATGGCTTCGTCCCTGGACGGCCCCTTCGGCGGCCGCGAACCCCGATCTCGGGATCCGGCCCACCCCCCAGGTTGCTCCGCGGACGCACGGGATTGCGAATCCCGACCCGTTCGGGGATCGTGACTCCCACGACGCACCGATACCCCTTGAGCGCCCTCCATCGATGAACTCCCACTCCCTCGTCACCATTCATCCCTACTTCCAAATCAAACCCGGTCAACGCGAATCCGCCCTCGCCCTGCTCCCGGCATTCGTGGAACGAACCCGGACCGAAGCCGGATGCCGGTTCTACGAGTTCACGGTCAACGGCGACCTGGTCTTCTGCCGGGAAGGATACAACACGGCCGAGGACGCCCTGTCCCATCTCGCCAACGTCGGCGATCTCCTGCAAAAGATGCTCACCGTGTCGGATCTCGCCCGACTCGAGATTCATGGACCCGCCGCGGAACTCGACCGCCTCCGGGGCCCGGTGGCGCCGTACGGTGCCTCCTGGTTCGTTCGGGAGTGCGGATTCCTCCGTTGACCCACCCCCCTTCAACCTCTTCATCGCCCCCCTCTCTGCCCCATGAAACTCCTCAATGTCGGCGTCATCGGCCACGGCTGGGTCGCCACGGCGCACATCCCCGCCATCAACGCCACCGGCAAGGCCCGCGTCACCGCCATCTACTCCTCGCGCCCACTGGACGAGGCGTCGCTCTCGGCCAAATACGGCGGACCCGTGAAGGGATACAATGACCTCGGCCGGATGCTGTCCGATCCGTCCATTGATGTGGTGACCGTCTGCAGCTACCCGCAGGATCACGCCAAACACGTCATCGCCGCCGCCCGGGCCGGCAAGGACATCATCATCGAAAAACCCCTGGCGATGTCCTGGAAGGACTGCCTCGCCATGGACAGGGCCATCCGCGAGGCCGGAGTCAGGACCTGCGTCTGCTTCGAGTGCCGCTGGTCCAGCCAGTTCCTGGTCACCAAGGCCGTGCTCGATCAGGGACTCCTGGGCACCCTGCATTACGGCGAGGTGGACTATTACCACGGCATCGGGCCCTGGTACGGACAGTTCCGCTGGAACACCCGCAAGGATGCCGGAGGCAGCGCCCTGTTGACGGCGGGCTGTCACGCCCTCGATGCCCTGCTCCTGTGCATGGGCAATGACGTGGCGGAAGTGTCCAGTTACGACACCCGGTCCCGCAGCAGGATCTTCGAGTCCTACGAATACACCACCACCAGTGTCACCCTCCTCAAGTTCAAGGGCGGACAGGTCGGCAAATGCGCGGCGGTCGTGGACTGCCTCCAACCCTACTACTTCCACACCCACCTGGTTGGCAGCGAAGGGAGCCTGCTCGACCGCAAATTCCACTCCAACAAACTGGCGACGAACCGCCATCAGTGGAGTGAACTGTCGATGAAGATGCTGGATTCCGGGGACGTGAGCGACCATCCGTACCAGACGCAGTTCACCGCCTTCTTCGCCGCGATCGAACGCGGTGAGGACATGCCGCTGACCAGCTTCAAGGACGCCCTCCGGACCCACGAGGTCCTGTTCGCCGCCGACAAATCCGCCGCCACCGGCAAGCCGGTCAAACTGGGCTGATCCCATCCCAACCCACTCGCGCATGCCCTCCGTCCTTGCCATTGCCGCCCATCCCGACGACATCGAGTTCTATTTTGCCGGGACACTGCTCCGGCTGAAGGCGGCCGGTTGGGACCTGCACTATTGCAATGTGTCCTCCGGCAACCTGGGCAGCCTGACGCACTCCGCCGCCGACACGCGGCGGACCCGCGAAGCCGAGGCCCGGGAGTCGGCCGCGCTTCTCGGCGCGACCTGGCACGCGCCGTTCTGCGACGACCTGGAGATCCTCTACACCGTGCCCAATCTCCGCCGCACCGCGGCGGTCATCCGGGCCGTCCAGCCCCGGATTCTCCTCACCCATTCGCCCGTGGACTACATGGAGGACCACGAGCAGACCTGTCGGCTTGCGGTCACCGGGGCGTTCGCCCGCGGCATGCCCAACTTCTGGACCGAACCCGGCCACGCGCATGTGGAGCATGAGGTGACGGTGTACCACGCCATGCCCCACGGCCTCGTCACCCCGCTGCGGGAACCCGTCACGCCCGACCTGTTCGTGGACACCACCGACGTCCACGCCGTCAAACGCGCCGCCCTCGCCTGCCATCGCAGCCAGAAGGAATGGCTCGATGTCTCCCAGGGCATGGACAGCTATCTCGCCACCCTCGACGACCTGTCCCGCCGCGTGGGACAACTCTCCGGTCGCTTCGAGCACGCCGAAGGCTGGCGCCGCCGCCTGCACCTCGGTTTCAGTGCTACAGACTCCGATCCACTGGCCGAAGTACTGGCAGCGCATGTTAGGAAAGTAGTCAGTAGTCAGGGTGCAGTCACTGGTCACTAGTCACTGGTCACTAGTCATTGGTCACTAGTCATTGGTCATTGGGGCGTCGGCCCAATTCAATCGCGAACGCCGACGAATGACGAATGACGAATGACGAATGACGAATGACGAATGACCACTGACCACTGACCACTGACCACTGACCACTGACCACTGACCACTGACCACCTCTCCTCCCTTAAAAAATGCCCCGCAAAC
>JAEUHD010000272.1 GCA_016793645.1 Verrucomicrobiales bacterium | reverse complement strand
GCCGTTGTAGCCCCGGGTCACGCCTCCGGCGTTTCCGGTCAATCCCAGGCTGGCGGGCGCGAGGCGGGCGCGGAGGGGGGCCGGGGAGGGAATGGGTGCGGACAGTGGGGAGTCGAGGGCATCCTCAGGCTTGTTCCGGGCGAGGGCGGTGATCACGCCTTCGCTCGACACCTGCAATTCCACCGGGTCGCTAAAGTACTTCGCCTTGGAAACCTCGACCCTGACCTGGTAGCGCCCGACGTTGGTCGCCTGAAAGTTGGGGATCACGAGGGTCAATTCCTCCTCGTCCTCCAGTTCCTGGTTGTTGAACACCCAGTGCAGTTTCGGGGTGACGCCGGGACCCAGCGTGACGGCGAGTGTCACGGTTTCCCCAAGAGTGGCGGCGCGGTCGCCGGAAACCAGGCGGACTCGGGGGATGATTTCCTTCATGGCCTGAAGGTCCCATGCGAGAACCAGAGGTCCTGTGGCGCCGGCAAACCCATCCACGGCGATCTCGAAACGTTCCCCGGCCTGGACGCCGAATTGGACCAGGCAGGAGGCATAGGAGCCGTCGTCGTCGTTTTCGGCCACGGTTTCCAGCCGGCGAATAGGCGGATCATCCTCGCTGCCTTCCGATTTGACTTGGTAGATTCCGAGCACGGCATCGATCCCGGTTCCGTTCAGTCGGAACGTGGCGAGTCCGTTTTCGGGGGCGACCCAGGAAATCCAGAGGGAGTGGCGGGAGTATTTTCCTCCGTGGCGCGGTTCACCGTTTTCAACGGTTGCTCCGGTATTGTTCCCGGATACCTGCCCTCGATCGCCGACCAGGGTCTCCCGGTCGGCAAACAGGTCGCGGAATTCGGCCGCGTGCAGGGGGGCGATCCCGGTGAGGATCACCAGGAACGCGCAGAGACGCTGGAACCAACTGTGGGACAAGCTTCGCATCGTACCGACCGACCATGACAGGTTCAACACCCCTCCCGCAACCGGCTTGCCAAGTCGCCGGACATCCCGACGGCGGCTCGTTTCAGGGGAAAAGTCCCTAGAATTCATCCATTCGGGCGAACCCGTCTCCCTTTCGCGAAGGACGGAATGATTTCGGCTGGTCCGATCTCGAACCAGTCTAACCGCACCGCCTCATCCGAAATCGGACCAAGCCCAGGGGTGTTCGCGATGTCGGCCACGTTCTTGGGGGGGATGACAGTGAACCTGTCACTCTATCCCTCGGCCACGTTCTTGGGGGGGATGACAGTGAACCTGTCACTCTATCCCATCCGCGTTGGCCGTCGGTTTCCCTGTCACCTTTTTCGCGCTCGCGCCCACCGGGAGGCGATGTCTATGAACACCGCCACCCTGGCCGCGATGTCCGACGAAGAGCTCTGGCAACTGTCTCGCGCGGGGGACCGCGAGGCGTTTGGCCGGATCGTCGAGCGCCACCAGTCCCTCGTCTGCGCGCTCGCGTACAGCGTGTGCGGGAGCCTCGCGCGCTCCGAGGACCTGGCGCAGGAGACGTTCCTCGCCGCCTGGCAGCGGCTGGGCGAGCTGCGCGAACCGGCCAAACTCCGCGCGTGGCTGTGCGGCATCGTCCGCCACCTCGCGGCCGGCGCGGCGCGGCGCGAACGGCGGCGCGGCGGCCCGGCCGAGCCGCTGGACGACGTGGCGGAACCGGCGTCGGCGGAGGCCGGGCCGGCCGAGCTTGCCATTACGCAGGAGGAGGCGGCGCTGCTGTGGCGTTCGCTGGCCGGGCTGCCCGGGACCTACCGCGAACCGCTGGTGCTCTTCTACCGGCAGGGCCGGTCCGTGGCGGAGGTGGCGGACGCGCTCGAGCTGTCCGAGGACGCGGTGAAGCAGCGGCTCGCGCGCGGGCGCGCGCTGCTGCGCGACGAGCTGGCGGCCGTGGTGGAATCAACGCTGGCGCGCACGGGGCCGGGCGCGGCGTTCACGGTCGCCGTGCTGGTGGCGCTGCCGATGGTGTCCGGGACGACCGCCAGCGCGGCGGTGGCAGCGGGCGCGGCGGCCGGCACGGCCATCAGCGGAGGCGCGGAGACGGCCGGCAGGGGCCTGCTGGCCAAGCTGGGTCTGGGCGTGCTGATCGGGCCGGTGATCGGCCTCGCGTGCGCGTGGCTCGGGACGCGGGCCGCGGCTTCGACGGCCCGCTCGCCGGAAGAGCGGCGGCTCATACTTCGGTACGCGCGCGGCATCATCGCCTGGTGTCTGGTCCTGAGTCTCGGGCTGGCGGCCGTGCTGGGCCAGGCGGGCAAGCTCTACACGCCGTCGGCCGGATGGATCGTGAGCGGCATCGGCGCTTGGACAGTCGTGCTGGTGGGGGGAATCCTGCTGGCCTGCCGGCGGCTGGACCGTGAGAGCCGGCACATCCGCGAGGCGACGAACACCACGGACGAAGCCTTCGCCCGCACGCTGGCCACGGAGGGCAGGACGCTGCGCGGGCCAAGGTATTTTGAATCCAAGACCCGCCTGCTCGGCCTGCCCGTGTTCGCGATGGCCTGGGGCGGCGCGAGCTCGGACCAGTACCGGCCGCGCACGGTCTGCGCGTGGATCGCCGTGGGCGACATCGCTGTCAGCCCGTTCGTGGCGTTCGGCGGATTCACGGTCGCGCCAATTTCCGTCGGGGCGGTCTCGGTGGGCGTGCTGGCCCTGAGCGTGTTCTGGGGCGTCGCCGTCGGCGTGCTCGCGGTGGGCAGCCTCGCGTTCGGCTGGTGGGCGCTCGGTTGCGCGGCGGCGGGGGTGCGGGGCGCGGTGGGCTTCGCCGCGGTGGCGCGGGACTACGCGGTGGGTTTCGCCGCGGGCGCGAACGAGGCGGGCACGGCCGCGGCGAAGGACTGGCTCACGACCCGGTGGCCGGCGGAATTCGTCGAAGTGATCGTGCAGCCGTGGCCGTGGTGGGTGCTGGGCGGCGCGGCGTTCGCGCTGGGGCTGCGCGCCTGGTGCAACCGGCGGGCGGCGTGAAGCCAGCCTCAGGCCGGGCGGCCCGCGACGCTCAAGTCAGCTTCACGCCGCGGCGGATGAACGTCGGTTCGTCGAGGTTCTCACCGTCGGGCAAGGTGCTCTCCCCGTTGTCGAACCGGCCGCGCCACGGCGGCGCGAAGTCAAACTGCTGCTGGCGCTGTCCCTTGGCCGGCGCCGGGCCGCGCGGTTTGGCCGGGACAGTGAACCTGTCACCCTGTCCAGTGAACCTGTCACCGTATCCTTGGTGCAACTTTTGCGGGGGGAGGGGCGAATCGTGAACCTCGCGGACCAACAGTGAACCTGTCACTCTATCCGGTGGCAGGTTCACAAATGTCTCCTTGTAAGCCTGTCGGCGACGCCTAGCGTCCGGCGACTCGGGAAGGAAAACCAATGAGCAAGACGCTTTGGCAGTTCGTGTCTGCGTTGTGGCTGCTGGGACTGTCGGAAGGACTCGCTGTCGAGCGTTTCGTCCCGCAGGGCGGCGCATTGAGCTATCCCACCATCCAGTCAGCGATCAACGATAGTAAGGTGGGAGACATCGTGTGGGTTCAGCCGGGCCTCTACCAGGAATCCATCACGTTTCGGAACGTGGACATCACGCTGACCAGCATGAATCCGGGTGACGCCGAGGTGGTTCGGACCACGGTGATTCAGGGGGACGGGACCAACAGTGTGATCCGCTTTGCGAAGGGACAGGGCCCCCGCACCGTGCTCACGGGCTTCACCGTCCGTGGCGGCGGGGGCACCGTTCTCTTCGGCTATCGCGTCGGAGGAGGCATTTTCTGCCAGGAGAGCAGTCCCACCATCGTCGCAAACATCCTCGAGGAGAATCGGCTCGGCACGGATCCTGAAAGCGGTCTCAGCATGGGGGGCGCCATTGCGTGTTGGGACGCCAGCCCGCGAATCTCCCGAAACATCCTTCGGAACAACGGGGCGGGTCTGGGAGGTGGATTGGCGAGTTTCCGCGGAAAGCCCCAGATCCTGGACAACTGGTTCCACGGCAATTCGGCCCAGTCCGGCGGTGCGGCCTTCCTGTCCAGCCAGGGAACATTTCTGAACAATACGGTTCACGGGAACTCACCCGACAACCTGCGCGTCGACCAGACCGGTCTGATGGCGAACAACATTATCGCCAACGCGGCCGCGGGGACCGGGTTGACCATCCTTGAGAACGACCTTTCCTGGTTTCGGAACAACGATGTCTGGCAACCGGATGGCACTGAGATCCTGCGAGGGGTTTTGGAGGGGGAAAACACCGTGTTGATTCCCGCGAGTGCCGCCGGGACGAACGGCAATCTGTCCGCGAATCCGCAGTTCGCCGACGCTGCCGCCTTCGATTTTCGTCTCACCGCAGGTTCGCCCTGCATCAACGCGGGCGACCTGCTCGGCCTGCGGACCATCGATGAACTGGATCTCTTCGGAGGCCCCCGGATTTTCGCCCTGAGGGTGGATCTGGGAGCCAGCGAGTTTCGTGGCGCCCACGACTTTCCCCCGCTGGCGAATGCCGGACCGGATCGGCGCATCCTCCTGGGCACCGGGTCGTCTGTGACGCTCGATGGCGTGGACTCGGTCGACCCCAACGACTCCCCACTCAGCTATTCGTGGTTTCAGATGGCCGGTCCGCCGGTGACGCTGCTTCCGACTGGCTCCCGGGCCGTGTTCCATCCCACCGCTCTCGGTGAGTACACGTTTGGACTGCGGGTCAACGATGGTGCGCAGGACAGTTCCGCCGACGTGGTGCGCATTGTCGTCACCAACCTCCCGCCCATTGCCAGTGCAGGACTCGGCCAGAGTTTCCGCGAGGTTCCCGAGGTGTTGGTGCTGAACGGAAGTCATTCCCTGGATCCGGAACAGCAACCGCTGACCTATCACTGGCGGCAGACCGCCGGGCCCTCCGTCGAATTGTCTGCGCCTCAGTCTCCGCGTCCCACGTTCAGGCCGGATGGGCCGGGAGTGTATGAGTTTGAGTTGACGGTTCGGGATGCGTTTGCGGATAGCCCGCCCGATGTTGTGACGTACTATCTGGGGCGGGTTCCTCCGGTGGCCAACGCTGGAACGACCCGCTATGCGGGGCGTGCGAAGGTCACCCTGGATGGATCCGGGTCCTTCGCACCCAACAGTGACGAACCTCTCGAGTATGCCTGGACGGTGGTCAGCGGGTTGCCTGTCACCCTGTCGTCGGCGACGGTCGCCAACCCGGTGGTCACCGGCTTCATCCAGGCCACGACCAATCGGGAGGTCGTCTTTGAGCTGGTGGTTACCGCCGGCGGATTGAGGAGTGCCCCGTCCACCGTGAAAATGATCATTGTGCCCCGGTGGAGCAACCCTCCCCTGACCCTGATCAACGGACCCTTCAAGACCAACCGGCCCACCATTTTTGGATTTGGAGGTGGCAATTGTGACATTGGATACGGGATGTCCGAGTTTACCGCCGGCTGGTTGAGTCGGGCCAACGTGTTCACCGAATTGTACAACCGCGATGCGCGCACCTCCGTGAACGATCCCCGCTACTATGGCTACGGGGATCAGCTGATCGCCATCCTTTCGGGATTGGCACCCGCGTACGATCAGCCGATTCAAGCGATCGGATACAGCACGGGCTGTATGGTGGCCTGCGATGTGGCGGAGCGGCTGAACATTGGATATGGGGATCCGCGCTTTTATGTGAATCGGGTCACGTTGCTGGATAGCGGCTGCTCGCGGGACTATGGAGTGAACATCCAGAACCTCGTTTCGAATCGGATTTCGGGCCGCATGTTCTGGATCGAGAATTACTATTCCCAGAGCACTTTTAAGACGGGTACCCTCAATGCGGAGTTTCCGGTGCCACCCGCCGATCATGGCACGCCGAACGCCTGGTACACCGGCTCATGGACTCTTGGGGCCGCCTATCAGCCGGCCGGCTTCAACAATGGAGTGTTCGCCGGCGCCTTCTTCTCGGTGATCGGGCCCGGCAGGAATTACCAGCTGGAGACCGGGCAATCCGAATATTACTTTGGGTGGGATCCACCGACGTCGTCGAGCTTCACCTATCCTGCAAACCGTCTTGTCCCAATGTCGCCCGTCCTTCATCCGGCCCGGCTGCCAGGGGTGGTGGAGTTGATTGGGCCCACCCACGGGACCTTGGCTGCGGCGGGTCAGGTCACGTTCTCCTGCCAGAACACGCTCAATGCCGCGAGATATCAGATCCTGATCGGGCCGAACGCCCGGCAGGTGGATCGGGTGGCTTGGGAGGGGGATGCGCCCCCGAGTCAGGCGTTGCCCGGACTGCCATTCCCAAGAACCTGGTGGACGATCCGCGTGTTGGATGCCCATGGGACCGCTTCGTGGAGTGATGCCCGCTTCGTGGTGAGGGATTCCGACCGGGACACACTCTCCGACGAATCGGAACTGCTGACCCATCACACCGATCCGGAGAATCCGGACACCGACGGTGACGGGCAATCGGATGGGAACGAGGTGCTGGAGGGAACGGATCCGCTCCGATCAGATGTTGGAATGCAGATCGCCTATCAGCTGGAGTCTTCGGGCGCGCTTCGACTTCGTTGGCATGTGGATCCGGGTACTCGTACCTGTGATCTGGAGTATTCGGCGACGATCGAGGCGTTGTCGTGGCAAGTCATTACCTCCATCGCCGCTCCGGCGGCCGGAGGGGAACTGGAACATCAGGTCGCTGCAGCGGCGAATCCGGGTGGCTTCTATCGTGTTCGATCGCACCTTGCCCCGGCATCCGGAAGTTCCGGGGGCGGACGGCTCCTCCGGAGCCCTGGAGGAGACGTGGGCGAGCCCGTTCCTGGCGGACCGCCCCATTCGAGGTGACTCGATCCGTTGACCGGCAGCGGACGGAACCTCGTTTTCCCCGTATCCGTACCGAAGGTTCCCTGCGGAGTGTTCTCCATGGGAAATCCGGCGACCCAGGGGCCGTCCTTTGATTCACTCGACCCGGAACCCCGGAGCTCAGTGGGTCTCCGGGCATTGCAATGATCCAGTCTCACGGTCCTTCCTTCGGATTCCGGTCGATTGCCGGGGCTTTGCTCGGACGGGAGATCCGAGTCCAGGATTTGGAGGACGCGTATGCCGAACGAGCCGGGTGTCCCGGCGCCGTATGGCTCCCGTCCGCCAGGGCGGGAATCTGCTGGTCCTTGAGGGCGGCCATTGCCGGCGGGACCTCGGTGCTGACCCCTGCGTTCACCTGTCCCGCCGTTCACGAAGCGGTCGTCCGGTCCGGGGGGAAATTGGAACCGGTGGACGCCGCGGAGTCCGGATTCCTGGTGGATCCGAATCGGACGATCCGCGGAGGCACCGAACGCCGCGCAGTCGTCCTCTCCGCCATCTATGGTCATGCCGGTGCCCTGTTTTCGCAGGGTCTGTCGAAGACCCCGGGAGTCCTTTTGCGGGTATGGGACATGGCCATGTCGGCTCCGGAATGGGGGCTTCTCAATGGGTTGGGCGAACGGGATTTTGCCGTCATCAGTTTTTCCCGGGGGAAGTGCATGGATGCCGAATCGGGGGCCATTGGCCTCACCCGGGACTTGGAACTCGCCCGGGAGGTGAGGCGCCTGCGCGATGCCGCACTGTCGCCCGGGGGGAGCAAACTGCTGCTCGCGCGACTGTCCGCGGTGACCCTGCGCACCCTCCTCACCACACCCTGGATCAACTCCGTGTCCAAGAGGGTCCGCAGCCACCGTCCGAAGAACGCTCCAGCTTCACCGGTGGCCGCCGGGATTCCGAAGGCCTGGTTGGATGTCACCCGGTTCGAAGGGGCGGCTCCCTCCACGCGTGTGGACCGGGGCCTGGCCCTGCGGAATCTCATTCATGCGGACCCTTGGAAACAAAAGCGCCTCGATCTCGCACAACGCTATGCCCGGAACCTTGCCGGTGCGGAGGGCATTGTCCTTCCGGAGTTCTCCCCGCAGGCCCTGAGCCACTTCACGATTCGTGTCCCGGCCTCCGCGAGGACTCTCCTCCGACAACGGCTGTACGATGCCGGAATTGGCACGTCCACTCTCTGGAGGCTCCCGCCAGGCTTGAATCCGGATCAATTGCCCAACGCCCATCGCTTGAGCCTGGAAGTCGTCAACCTACCCCTGTCCGTCACCCTGTTGAATTCCGACGTCGACCGAATTTGCGATGTCCTGCGCCGGTCCACGGATTGTCTCTGAGGGTTTTCTTTTGGGATTTTTTTTGTGTTCCCGTGAGGGCACCCCGCCCGATGGTGTCCAATCCACAAAGCTCCCATGCGCTGTTGAGTTCCGCCAAAAAAGAACCGATCCGTTCCCGCGTGCCAACCCTGCCATTCCCATGAAATCCCTGCGTACGATCCATCTATACCTCGGCTGCGTTTTTGCCCCCATGCTCCTGTTCTTCGCCGTGTCCGGCATTTGGCAGACCCTCGGAATTCAATCCGGACTCCTGAACCGGTTGTCCACCATCCACACGTCGCACCAACTCAAGGATGGCGGGAGTCTGACCGGAGGAGTGCTGGTGATTTTCGTCCTCCTCATGGCGGTGAGTTTCCTGGTCACCACCCTTCTCGGGGTCGTCCTGGCGATCCGTCACGGTGGGAATCGCCGTGCCGCGTATGGGTGCCTGGCGTTCGGAGTGGCGTTCCCCCTGGTGCTCGTGCTGCTCAAGGCAATGAAGGTTCCGGTTTAGGTTTTTCAGGTGATGCCGAGCGGAACGGAATCGGCGATTCGGGTCATTGACGCCTTCTTGGCAAATCAGGCGTCATTGCGGACCGGTTATGCCGAGTCTTGTTGGCCTCATCACCTCCCGCGACCCCGACGTTCGAAACCAGTCCGTTGCGGCGGTGTGCCGGGACTGGAGCGCCGGGGGCATGCTGGAGGCCGCCGAAGAACTCGACACCTTTCGCCGGGGCGCGGAGAACCTGTACGAACGGGTCCGGGCCTTGTTCTTCCTCTACGACCTGCATCGGTTCCAGCTTCCCCCGAAGCTTCCCCAGGCGGAGGCCGGGGCGAGGCCGGGAGCGTCGATCCCGTTCCGCGGATTCGAGCAATTGCTCCATCGCCGGTTTGAGGAGGCGATCGATACGTTTCTTGCGCACCAGGCATCCGAGGGGGCGAGCGACGGACTCTGCTCCGCCCTGGCCGCGGCCTACTATCGGCTCGCGTTCCAGACGCTGGCGGACCAGGTCCGCCGCAGTGTCCGCACGGTTAGGGGCAACCAGTGGATGTTCCGCATGGGACATCCCGCGGACCAGCCACTGCGCATTCGTCCGGAACTGTTGGAGCGCTCCTCCGACGGCACCTTCCCGATCCTGCGCGAGCAGACGCCGGTCCGCATGGACCTCACCCATTCGGCGTGGAGCGACATCTTTTTCCTGGGCATGGATTACCCGGAGGGCGCCCGGGTGCTGAATGTCTCGGTGGACCTGGGGGTGCACGGACGCGATGCCGCGCCGCGCCCGCCGGTGAGCGCGTGGCTTCGGGTACTCGACGAGCCGGTGCTCCGATTGACGTCCGTGGATCTGGGAGCCACGGCCGATCTGACGTCCCTTGCCGAGGTGTTTGATTTTGCCCGGGACTATCTGGGTCTGCTCAAGGCGGCGGTGATTGCGTCCGGACTCGTTCCCCCCGGCATCGAGGGATCCGGACAATCCCTCGCCGATTTGCTGGCCCGCATGGTGGGACCCGGGCGCGGACTGGAGATTGTCTCCTGCGTCAATGACATCCCCAAGGGCTCCCGGCTCGCGGTCAGCACCAATCTCCTGGGTTCGTTGATCAGTGTTTGCATGCGCGCCACCGGACAAACCCACGGGGCGGGCCTGGCGGGACCGCTGACCGAAACTGATCGACGCATCGTGCTCGCCCGGGCCCTGCTGGGCGAGTGGCTCGGAGGAAGTGGCGGCGGGTGGCAGGATTCCGGCGGGGTTTGGCCCGGCATCAAGCTGATCACCGGTGTTGCCGCAGGGGAGGAGGACCCGGAATGGGGCGTTTCCCGCGGACGCCTTATGCCGTCCCATCATGTCTTCGGACGGGACGAAATTCCCGAAGCGGCCCGGCAGGCGTTGATGGACTCGTTGGTCGTCGTCCACGGCGGGATGGCGCAAAACGTGGGTCCCATCCTGGAGATGGTCACCGAGAAGTATTTGTTGCGCTGCGACGCGGAATGGCGGGGGCGCCAGGACGCTCTCACGGTGCTCGATGAGGTGATCTCCGCCCTGAAGCGTGGTGACATTCGGGCGGTCGGCGCAGCCACGACCCGCAATTTCCGGCAGCCGATCCAGACCATCATTCCGTGGGCGTCCAATGCGTTCACCGAGCGGCTGATCCAGCAGTGCGAGGCGGAGTTTGGACAGGACTTCTGGGGGTTCTGGATGTTGGGCGGCATGTCGGGCGGGGGCATGGGTTTCATCTTCGATCCGCGCCGGAAACTGGAGGCGCAGGACCGGTTGCAAACGCTCATGTTGGAGACCAAACGGGACCTGCAGCATGCGCTCCCGTTCGCGATGGATCCCGTGGTGTTCGACTACGCCATCAATGAGAATGGCACCTTCGCAGATCTCCTGTGCGGCGAGACGGCGCTCATGCCACCGGGCTACTACGCGCTCGTCGTGCCGGCCCTGTTGCGGCAGGACCGCCATGAGCTTCCGGCGGCACGCCGGACGGAACTCGACAAGTTCGGTGCGGCGGCCCGGACGCGTCCGGAATTGCGGGGCATGGTGCAGGCCCTCTTTGATGCGTTGTTGCCGAGGGGACGGTCCGGTCGGGGTGACGGGGCGACGTTGGCCGAATTGCTCGAAGCCAATGGATTCGACCGTGCCCAGCACGAACAGATCCGCTCCGATCTCAAGGAGGGACGCATCGGACTCGCCCAGAACCGTCTTCGCGCGGATGCGGTGATTGAAGATGTCCACCCCGGGGATGTGGTGGACCTGACGGGAACGGCATCCGGCACCGCGACGCTTCGTTCCCGCGGTGAGGCGGCGTTGCGTCGTGGTGAACTGGCGATCGTGACGCTCGCGGCTGGAGCCGGTTCGAGATGGACCGGCGGGGCCGGCACCTGCAAGGCGTTGCATCCGTATGCGAAGTTGTCCGGACGCCACCGCACCTTCCTGGAAACCCACCTGGCGAAGTCGCGCCGAATCTCGCGGGCGTTCGGGGTTCCGTTGCCGCATGTCATCACCACCAGTTACGCGACCCACGGTCCGACCGAGGCGTTTCTGGCGCGGGTGGGACGTTACGGGTACGAAGGGTCGCTCCTGTTGTCTCCGGGACGGAGCGTTGGACTCCGAATGATTCCCACCGAGCGCGACCTCCGGTTTCAGTGGGAGGAAATGCCCCAGCAGCTTTTGGACGTTCAGCAGCAAAAGGTGCGGGACAGCCTCCGCGCCGCCCTGATTGGCTGGGCCCGGAGCACCGGCGAGGCGGGGGACTACACGGACAATGTTCCGCTCCAGTGCCTGCACCCCGTGGGGCACTTCTTCGAGATTCCGAACCTGCTGCGGAACGGAACCCTGGCCCGACTCCTTCAGGAACGTCCGTCCCTGCAGCATCTGATGTTGCACAACATCGACACCCTCGGGGCGACGGCGGATCCGGAGGTCTTCGGGCAGCATCTCGCCGGCGGGGCGTGTCTCACCTTTGAGGTCATCACCCGAAGGTTGGAGGACCGCGGCGGCGGATTGGCCCGGGTCAATGGACGCCCCCGGCTGGTCGAAGGTTTGGCGATGCCCCGCGAGGAGGACGAGTTCAAGCTCAGCTATTACAACTCCATGACCACATGGATCCACATCGATGCCTTCCTGGCGCAGATGGGGTTGACCCGGGAGGACGTGCGGGCCGGCCGCGAGGAGGCCATTCTGGAGGCGATCCGATCCCTGGCGGCGAAGCTGCCGACCTACATCACGTTGAAGGATGTGAAGAAGCGCTGGGGGCACGGGCAGGAGGACGTGTTTCCCGTCGCCCAGTTCGAGAAGCTTTGGGGGGACCTGACGGCGCTGCCGGAGTTGGCGACACAGTTTGTCGTGGTGCCGCGTCTGCGGGGCCAGCAGCTCAAGGATCCGGCGCAACTCGACGGCTGGCTCCGCGATGGCTCCGCGGCCCACGTCGGCAGTCTCTGCGAGTGGTCGCAGACTTGAAGAAGGGTGGATCCGCGTTGCCGTGCGGTTCTGGAATCGGTCCGCAGCAGTGCTGCTACGGATGAATGGGGGCGGGGTTGGGGCTGCTGCGAGTGGGGCCTCCGCACGGGGGCGTCGGAGGCGTTACCTGCGGGCGCAGCCCGTGGCCACCTGGATGGCAGCCGCTCCAGGGACTGCTACCTCACCACGGGCGGAAGTCCCGTCCGGTAGTAGACCGCGGTGCGCACCCGGATCCAGTCGTAGTCGGGCTTGTATCCGGCTCCACCGCCCCAGCCATTGAAGGTGATCGGCTGCACGGTCGCATTGGGCTTTGCGCGCCCGAGCCACTTGTGG
>JAEUHD010000267.1 GCA_016793645.1 Verrucomicrobiales bacterium | reverse complement strand
CCCTGAAGGCCCGCGGGTTGGCGGACCAGGTGCAGGGGTATGTCCGGCGCGAAGAGGTCGTCCCGGCCGTCCTGGCGTCGGGAGTTGTGGATGGGGCGACGTCCAATTTGCACGCCGCGGTGCAGGGGGCGGATCTGGTGGTCCTGTGCACGCCCATCGGGCAGATGGCCGCGGTGGCGAGGGCGATGGCGGCCAGCCTTTCGCGGGGCGCCCTGGTCACCGATGTGGGCAGCGTGAAGGGACCGGTGGTCGCGGATCTCGAACCCGTGATGGACGGCGCGGGCGCCTGGTTTGTGGGGAGTCATCCCATGGCCGGATCCGAAAAGACGGGGTTTGAGGCCGCCCGGTTGGATCTCTTCTCGGGAGCCATGTGCGTGGTCACGCCCACGGACCGGACCCATCGTCCGGCGTTGGAGTCGGTGCGAAGGCTCTGGGAGGACGTGGGTGCCACCGTGCTGGAAATGTCCGCCGGTTTGCACGACGAACTGGTCAGCCGCTCCAGCCACCTGCCGCATGTCGTCGCGGCGGGACTGGCCAACTACGTCCTGAGCCCCGCCCATGCATCGGCGCAGTCGCTGCTGTGCGCCTCGGGGTTTCGGGACACCACCCGGATCGCCAGCGGATCCGCGGACCTGTGGCGGGACATTGCCCTCACCAACCGCGAGCATTTGGCGCGGTCGCTGGGGGTCCTGATTGCGGATCTCCAGGAATTCCAGCGGGCGCTGGAGGATCGGGATGCGTCCGCCGTGGAGGAATTCTTCAACTCGGCCCGCCGCCGTCGTGACGCCTGGATATCGGCCTCCCGGACGGCGGAAGGCTCCCTGGCTCATTCCCCCCGTGCCGCTTCCTGATCTCATTGAAATTCTTCCGCCTCCCGTTCCCGCCGGAGCGCGGATCACGGTACCCGGTTCGAAGAGCATCACGAACCGGGCCCTGCTGCTCGCGGCGCTGGCCCGGGGCGAGGTGACCCTGCACGGCGCCCTTTGGAGCGATGACACGGAGGTCATGGTCGATTGCCTCCGGCGGCTCGGCTTCCGGATCGACGTGGAGCCGGAACCCGGGGAACCCGCGAACCGCACCATGCGGGTCACCGGATTGGGCGGCGTCATCCCCCGCGCCGGCACCCCCGGGGCTCCCGTGGAACTTCATGTGGGCAATGCCGGAACGGCGGCCCGATTCCTCGCGGCCCTGGTCTGTCTGGGGCACGGCACCTACCGTCTCAGCGGGGTGCCGCGGATGCATGAACGTCCGCAGGCGGAACTGCTCGGGGCGCTCCGGCGGCTCGGCTACCGGGTGGACGCCCCCGGGGACCGGCTGCCCGCGGTGATCCAGGGCGCGGGCCGCCGGCCGGGCCCCGTCGAGGTCAGCGTCGGGGAGAGCTCCCAGTTTGCCTCCGCGCTGCTGTTGTCCGCATCCCTGGGCGGCTGGGAGGTGGCCGTCACCGGAGCCAACGTTGAGGAACTGCCCTATGTGGAGATGACCCGCCGACTGGTGGCGTCCTTTCCCACCGGGGGCGGCGTCGTTCAGATCGAACCCGACGCCTCCAGCGGGAGTTACTTCTGGGCGGCGGGCGCCCTGATGGGATGTCCCGTCTCGGTCGAGGCCTGGCCGCGGAGCGGTTGGCAGATCGATGCGGAATTTCCGCGGTTCCTGACCCTGCCTCCCGAGGTTTCGCGGGAACGGGATCTTGGGGACAGCATCATGACGGCCATCGTCATGGCGCCGCTGGGGACGCGTCCGGTGCGGTTCACCGACCTGGGGCGTCTGCGGGTGCAGGAATGCGAGCGGGTGATGGCGTTGCGTACGGGCCTGACCCGATGCGGAGCGCGGGTGGAGGAATCGGGTGACACCCTGACCATCACCCCGGGGCCGCTGCGGGGGGCCGCGGTGGAGACCTTCGACGACCATCGGGTGGCGATGAGTTTTGCGACCCTGGGCTTGAAGGTGCCGGGCCTCCGAATCCACCATCCTTCCTGCGTGCGGAAAACCTTTCCCAACTTCTTCCAGAAGCTCGCCGCTCCCGCTCCGACGGGTCTCGGAGCCGGCATTCTGGATCCCGCCACAGGGCGGCTTCTTTCCGCCGCGGACCTCCTCCCCGCCTGATGTCCAACACCCTTTCCCAAACCCTCGCCGCCCGACCGCTCACCCTGCCGCATGTCATCACCGTGGACGGTCCGAGCGCCTCCGGGAAGGGGACGCTGTCCCGCCGGTTGGCCAGGGACCTGGGCTATGTCTACGTGGACACCGGGGCGATGTATCGAACGCTGGCATGGTGGGCGCTGAAGAAGGGATTAAAGGTGGAGGCACCCATGTCGCCCGCGGAAGACGATGCGGTGGTGCAATTGATGCGGCGGTGGAAGGCCGAGACGCGGGTGGTCAACGGCCAGGCCTGGATCCATGTGGAGGGGTATTTCCCGGAGAAGGAGATTCGCGGGGATGCCGTCGAGCATGCCGTGCCGGTGCTGGCGCAGATCAGCCGGGTGCGGGACTGGATGGTGGCCCGTCAGCGGGACTGCGTGGGCTTCGGACCGCTGGTCATGGAGGGGCGGGACATCGGGACCGTGGTGTTTCCGCTCGCCCCGGTGAAATTCTTCCTGGAGGCGGACGAATCGGAGCGCCAGAAGCGCATTGAGGGACGGGGCGGCAACACCAGTGCCGCCCGGCGCGACCAGATGGACAGCACGCGGAAGAAGGGTGCGCTGATCCCCGCCCTGGACGCCATCCGCGTCAACAACACCGGGCAGACTCCTGATGAGACCTATGCCATCATGCGCCGTCATGTTGAGGAGCGGTTGCGTCCGGCCTGAACGGAACCCCGGGTCCCGGTCCGGAATGCGCGGCCGGGGATTCCGCCTGCTGCTGGCCGTCCTGTGGGTGGCCGGAATCGTGGATGCGGAAACGGTCCGGGGGGACGACGCCTCGCAGGTGGCGATCCTGTTCAACACCCGGTCCCCGCGGTCGCGGGAGGTGGCCGAGTTTTACGGACGGTCGCGGGGGGTGCCCGCGGACCAGTGGATCGGACTGGAATGCTCCTCGGAGACCACGCTGACCCGGACGGCGTACGAGACGGAGATTCAGACGCCGCTCCGCCGGATCCTGGCGGAGCGTGGATTGGCAAAGTTTGACCCGGCGACCCCGGCGCTCATGACCGGGACCAAGCTCCGGTATCTGCTGTTGGTGTACGGCATGCCGTACCGGATCCAGCACGACTCCAACCGCGTGGAGTCTGCCGCCGCCAGCGTCCCCCAGAACCTCCAGTACAACGGCGGTTCGGTGGATGGCGACCTCATGTTGCTGCCCACGCCCCCGCCCGTCCTGATCACCGGCCCCATCTCGAATCCCTTCTTTGCCTCCACCAACGCCGCGGCGCTGCGCCCGGAGACGGGGGTGTTCCTGGTCTCGCGGATTGATGGTCCCACCCCCGAACTGGCCATGGGACTGGTCCGCAAGGCACTGGAGGCGGAGCGTGACGGATTGTGGGGGCGGGCGTTCCTGGATCTGCGCGGATTGAAGGACGGACCCTACAAGCTGGGGGACGACTGGCTGGCGAGCGCGGAGGCGGTGTGCCGGGTGCTGGGGTTCGAGACGGAGGTGGACCGCAACGAGGCCACCTTTGGCCCGGGCTATCCCCTCAGCGATGTCGCGATCTATGCGGGGTGGTATGACGCCAACGCCTCGGGGCCGTTCGCGCTGCCGTCGGTTGATTTTCGTCCGGGAGCCATCGCCTACCACCTCCATTCCTTCTCGGCGCACGATCCGCGCAGCACCACCGCCAACTGGGTGGGTCCGCTGGTGGCCCGGGGGGCGACCGTCACCCTGGGCTGCGTGGATGAGCCGTACCTCCAGATGACCCCGAATTTCGGAGCCTTCCTGGCCCGGTTCGCCACCGGCATGAATTTCGCCGAGGCGGGGGCCGTGAGCCAGCCTGCGCTGTCCTGGCAGACCCTCCTGATCGGCGATCCGCTCTACCGCCCGTTTTCGCCCGACCTGTTCGCGCGTTCCAAGCGGATCGAGGAGCAGGGACCCGCGGCGCTGCTTCCGTGGACCTACCTTCACCGGGTGAATTTTTTCGTACAGAACGGAGGGGATCCCGGGAAGGTCATCACGGACCTGGAATCACTGCCGCTGTCCGCGACCAACGCGGTGCTCGCTGCGAAGATCGCGCATCTCCACGCGGCGAAGACCCGCCTCAAACCCGCGATCACCTGGGCGCAGAAATCCCTCGCGGCGGGAGGAGCCGCCCCGGAGCGCGGACGGCTGATGCTGGAGTTGGCGGGATGGCAGCAGACGATGGACAAGATGGCGGACGCCGCCGCGACGCTGCGCGGGTTTGCCAATGAGTTTCCCAATTCCCCGGAACTGCTCTCCGTGCGCCGCCAGCAGTTGGAGTACGCCCGGGATCTGGATCAGGCCGCGGAGGTGGAGTTCCTCAAGGCGGAGGTGCAGCGCCTGTCCGCGGCGGCAAAGCCAGCGGGTCCGTAGCCATGCCTCCCATGGGTCGTGGCATCCATGACCTCGCGGTCGTCGGCTCCGCCTTCGGGGGATCCCTGATGGCCCTGATCGCCCGGCGGCTCGGGCGCAGCGTGGTTCTTATTGAACGTGGGCGGCACCCCCGGTTCGCCATCGGAGAATCCTCCACTCCGGTCGCCAACCTGCTGCTGGAACAATTGGCCAAACGCCATGATCTGCCCCGGATCCTGCCGTTCACGAAGTGGGGATCGTGGCAGCGGACGTATCCGGAGATTGCCTGCGGACTGAAGCGCGGCTTCTCGTTTTATCATCACGAGGCCGGAAGGCGGTGGAGTCCGCGGGGGGATCGCTCGAATGAACTGCTGGTTGCGGCCAGTCCCTCGGACGGGATCGCGGACACGCATTGGTATCGTCCGGACTTCGATCACTGGTTCCAGCGGGAAGCCGTGAACCTTGGGGTGGAGTATTCGGACGAGACCGAGCTCCGGGAGGTCGCGCAGGAGGAGGAGGGGATGCGGCTGGACGGGGTTCGCGAGGGGAAGCCGGTCACGTTCCGGGCCCGGTTTGTCGTCGATGCGTCCGGGCCGCGGGGATTTCTGGCACGAACCCTCGCGCTGCCCGCCTCCCCGTGGACGTCGTTTCCCGCGACGGCTGCGTTGTATTCCCATTTTGAAGGCGTGGCGCGTTGGGATGCGCTGCATCCCGGGGCGGAGGTCCCTCCCTATCCTCCGGACGATGCGGCGCTGCACCATGTGTTCGATGGGGGCTGGATCTGGGTGCTGCGGTTCAACAACGGACTGACCAGCGCCGGGGTGTCTGCGTCCGCGGAACTCGCGTCCCGCTTGCGCTTGTCGGAAGGGGCCCCCGGGTGGAGGCGACTGTTGGAGTACCTTCCGTCGGTGGCGTGGCAATTCGATCCGGCCCGGGCCGTTCGGGACTTTACCTGGGCTCCGTCGTTGCCGTGGCGTTGTTCCGTCGTGGCCGGGGAGCGTTGGGCGCTGCTCCCTTCCGCGGCGGGATTTGTGGATCCGCTGTTGTCCACCGGTTTTCCCCTGACCCTGCTCGGCATTGAGCGACTCGCGGAACTCCTGGAGCGAAGGCCGGTTCCCGGGGCCAACGAACTTGAGGCGTACTCCTCGGAGACCCTCGCCGATCTGGATGCGGCCGCTTCCCTGATCGGTGCGCTGCATCGCAACCTGGGGCGCCCTGAACTCTTCCAGCCGCTTTCGATGCTCTACTTCGCGGCGGCGATTTTTTCCGAAACCGTGCGCCGCTTGGGGCGTCCGGGGGATGCAGCCGGGTTTCTCCTGCGGGGTCGGCGTACCTTCGCGGGGGAGGTTGCAGAGGTGGTGCAGCTGGCGAATCAACCGGAACCGGACGTCGCGCGCATCCGCGCCGCGGTGTCCCGAACGGTGGACCCGATCAATCTTGCCGGACTTGACCGCAGCGACCGGCGGAATTGGCATCCCGTGGAGGTTTCCGATCTGTATGCCGCGGCGGGGAAGATTCCCGCCACCCGTGGGGAACTCGCCGCGATGCTCCGGGGATGTGGATTTCCGGGTTAGGGGGATTGGGTTTCAGGGGCATTTCCATCCTTGCGGACGCGTCCGGGGTGACCGACAACGGGGTTGATCCATGAAGTTTCAACCCTCCGGGTCCGGTTCCCACGGAAATGTCCTCCGATCGCTCCTGATCGCGGCCGTGATGATGTCCGCTCCGACGCGCGCCGAGAGTGACCTGGATCCCCCGGAAATCGTTTCCGCCACCGCGAGCCCTGGTCGGGTGGATACTTCAGGCGGTCCACAGGTGGTGAAAGTCGTCGTACGATTGCGGGATGCCCTGAGTGGACTGCCGCGTTTCGAGGGTCCCTTTTCCACGACCGTTTTCCCTCTCGACGTCTTCTTTCGGCCTTCAGGGATCGTGCGCTCGGCACAGAGGCTGTCGGCCTCCCTTTCAGCGGTGACCGAAGCCGGGGGGGCGGAGGTGAATCCGTTCGACGCGGAGTACCGGGGGCACCTGATCGTCCCGCCGGGAGCGACTCCTGGCGTCTGGGTTCTGGAGGGAATCGGGGCACGGGATCAGGTGGGCAACTTCCTCGGAGCGAATTTCTCGGGCTCGGGTCTGGAGATTCCCGGGCTGGTTCCTCCGCAGTTTGAGGTGGTGGGATCCGAGGATGCGCTGCCTCCCCGGATTGAGAGCATCCGCTTCGCGACGAACCGGGTAAGCCTGTCCGAGCTTTCCCAGAGTGTCCGGATCCTGTTGAGGATTCGTGACGACGGGACTGGGATCGAAGTGCAGCAATATCCGATCGGGATCTCCTTCCAAGGCGACCGCACCGGCCGCACGGCTGTCCCTTCATTTGGGTTGAACAGCGGACAGCGCATCGAGGGGACTGCCCAGGATGGAGTCTATGCCTTTGAAGTGGCGTTCAACCGGAATTTCACCCCTCCGGACACGTACCGTCTCCAACCGATTCAGATTCGGGACGGAGTCGGGAATTTTTCCCTGCTCATGCCGAGTGAGGCGGAATTGCGGGGCTTCCCAACCACGATCACGGTGGAGCAGGATCCGGGTATTCCCCTCGATCTTGAGCCGCCCGAGTTCGTTTCGATGAAGTTGACGACGGAAACGGTGGATACGTCCGAGGGGGCCGGGGCGGTGACCGCCGAGATTGTCATCCGCGACGACGATGAAGGACCGGTCTCCGCTTCGGTCTATTGGGTGGGACCTCTGGGATTGCACCAGACGCAGTTGTCTGGCTTCCGTCCGCCGGGGGGCCTCCCAATGCTGGTGTGCTCCGGTAGTTTTCCCGCGCATTGCGAGTCCGGGGAATGGCGCGTGCAAAGGCTCCTGTTGACGGGCGGGGCCGGGAATGTCGCTTCCCTGACCGGAAGTGAATTGGAAAGGCGCGGCATGCCGACGCGGATTGTCGTCACCACCAGCCCGCGTCTGCATGTGGATCGCCGGGAGGGAAGCACCGTGGCCTGGTGGCGCCGGGTGCCCGGGACCTATCACGTCCAGACCAGTCGGAATTTGCAGGGTTGGGCGGATCTCCCGGCCCCGTTGATCGGGGTTGGAGACAACGATGTTGTGGTGCTTCGTGGCAATCCGGCCGGTTCCGAGGATGTGTTCTTTCGATTGATCCGGGACTAGCCCGGATATTTCACAGCCTTTCGTCGCGAGGCGCAGCGAAAGCCCATCTGGCAAGGCGGCCGAAGCGATTCCGAGCCGGGCTGTATGGGGACATACTGTCCGGTGAGGAACGCGAGG
>JAEUHD010000254.1 GCA_016793645.1 Verrucomicrobiales bacterium | reverse complement strand
TCCCGCTCCATCACGAAGATCCAGTCCGCCCATTCCAGATCCTCCTGCGTAATCCTCCGGCGCGCCCCGATCCGGACGCCGGCGGATCGGACCTCCAGCCGGGCGTCGTTGCGGTACAGCGCCTCCGCGGTCGGGCTCCTCCACTGGTTCATGGAGCAGACAAACAGCACGCGCAGTCGGGAACCGTTTACGGGATTGGGCATGTAGCTGCAGGCTGGAAGTCTCCCGTGGAATGGTCAATGGATCAGGGGCGCGGCGACGAGATCAGAGTCTCGGTCGGGGTCAAGGTGATGGATGGCCCAACTTGTCTTTCGACTCCAGGGCTTCGATTCCAGTCCAACAGGGTGACAGGTTCACGACTCGGTCGCTCGTAGTGCAGGCTTTAGCCTGTCTGCCTCAGCCTGGAATAGGGTGACAGGTTCACGATTCCTGCCGCAGTCACGGTCCGGGGGGGTGGCCGGTCGTCGGTGGAATGCCGGACTGCGTCCGGTCGCTCGTAGTGCAGGCTTCAGCCTGGTTTCCTGGGACCGGTGGTTGCGGGGGGGCTTCCGGGCGTGGATCGGGGCTCCGGGTTCTGCGGGTTCTGCGGGTTGCCGGGCTTGAGGTGGAGGGGGCGTCCGTGGACGTCCCAATGGGGGCGATCATCCCCTTCCATCCACTGAAGCAGCGCCGAGAGAAAGAGCAGGATCACCGGGGCCGCCAGGATGAACAGGGGAATGATTCGTCCCACGGTGGACTTCGCCCGGAGGAACAGGACGATGGGACCGCCCACGAAGAGGCAGCCAATGACGAGGAGTCCAAAACCGAGGCCCAGGACCGAAATGGGATTGGATTTGGATCCCACGGCGAAGAGGACTGCGAATCCGAGGCAGCCCAGGAACAGCAGCAGGTCCAGCGAGGCGAAGATCCAGAACAGGACTCTCATGGGAACTCAAGGGGGCGAGGTAGGTTTATTGATCCTCGCTCAACAGGGTGACTACGCGACGACGTCCAGCCGCGGAGCGACGAAAGGCAGTAGCCCACGGCGTGAGCCGTGGGTTGGGGCGGGAATCCCTCCCAGCCCCGGAGGGGCGGCAGAAAGCAGTTTCGCCGCGTTGGGTCGGGCTCTCTGCCGCCCCTCCGGGGCTTGGGACCCTGCCAACACCCACCCCGGGCTGACGCCCAGGGCTATTGTCTGGCGCGCCTCCGGCGCTTGGGAAAACCAGCCAACTCAGGCGGAGAATGTGCGTCACCCTATTGAACGAGACTCAATGGTGGCTGCCGTCCGCTTCGGGATCACTGCCGAAGTCCCTCACCAGTTGATCCCGGAATTCATCCCGCTGCAGGGAGAGGGCCTCGCCCTCACCGCCGCTCGTTGCCATTCCGGCGTAGTGTCCGATGAAGCGGCTCGAGTTGAGGAAGGCCTCCCGGGCACCCCGGAGGTCGCCCTCGCCCTTCAGGCGGATCATCCGGAGTCGATACATCTCGGCGGTGGAGTAGGCGGAACCGATGTTCTGGCAGCGCTGGCGGATATGCTCCTCGGCCGCCTCCAGTTGGTTCGCCTTCTCGAGCGCCAGCGCTTCGTGCCACCAGGCGGGCTTCCCGTCGGCTCCAGGCTGCCGGTCCGGCTTGGATTCCGTCGGGTCGGCATCGGGTTCCTGGAGGGCTGACTCGGGCTCCGAATCCGGTTCGTCGCCGGCGGGAAGCGGCTCAAAGACGCAACTGTTCAGGATCAACTCGGCGAGGTTGCAGGCCCGGGCGGCCTGGTCGGGGGTGGTGGTGACGCGCGCACGCAGCACCAGGGAGTCATCCCGGAAGGCGATGAGCATGTGGTACTGCTCCAGCGGTTGATTTCCGTCAGCAATGTTCCGGACGCCGAGGGCCTGGATCCTGCCCGCGGTGATGCGCGTGAATTCGGGCTGGGGATAATCGTTCCGCGTCTGGCGTTCGAGGTCGTCGAGGATGGCGGGATCATTCCGTCCCTCCCTGGGAATGAGATTCATGCTGATCTGCACCTTGCCGGACGGTTCGAAGACCAGCGTGCGCTTCCCGTCGTCGAGGACATGCCATCCGTAGGGAACGTCGAACTGGGCGAGGATGGCGCCCGCGGCCAGGGTGGCACGGCGCTCCCGGTCGCTGAGGCCGGCGATGTTCGGGATCAGGCCCACGCCGCGATTCCGCAGGTTGACGTTCGTGGGGTGATCGTCATCGAGGGAGATGCTGTCGTCGCTGAGGGCGAAGTCGTGGAAGGCGGGACGGCCATCCTCGGAGGGCGGCGGCGGCGGGGTTTCGTTGGTCCGGATGGGAAGCAGCGGTTCCCCGGATTCCGAATCCAGGATTTCGGGCGGAGCGGGGGGCGGTTCCGCTGCGGGAATGGTCGCCCGGTCGGATTGGGGTTCGGACGCAGGCGCATCCGGAGCGGGTTCGGGTTTGAAGCGCGAACCGCGGGGCGTGGAAAGGGTGAAGGACTTAAGCATCTCGAACCAGGCCTGTCCCAGGGTGTCCGCCAACATCTCGGGCGCGGTCAGGGTGAGGTTGAGCAGCCGATTGCCGTCCTCGAGGAACGCGAAGCGGGCGACCATGACCCCGAAGTCGGAGGGTTGCGTAGCCTCGCCCACGATGGCGGGCACGCCGGCGACCACGTCCCGTCCGAGGGCACGCGGTGCCAGTTGATTGTGGTTCAACAGGAAGTTGGCCCAGTCGAGCAGCGTTCCGTCGTCGTAGGCGGGCCGGGCCGCGAACCCGAAGACCATGACGGAGTGGGGGGCGGCGACGAGGGCCAGCGGGACGAGCGTGGTGGGATTGGAGAATTCCACGTCCTCATTGGGCAGGTCGTGGCTGATCCAGTCGGCGGGCAGCAGGGCGGTGAATCCCAGGTCCGCAATGCGGGAGGGGAATGATCTGGGGGCCAGTTTGAGGTGGGAACTCATGGGAGGACGGGAGAGGGGGGGATAGCCCGCGGATACGTCGGCCGACCGAAGCGGCCTTGGTTCAAGCCCTGCGGGCGCGTCGGCGCGCCGGGGGACGCGCTTCGACGGACAAGGCTGCCGGGACGGTTCACGTCTTCAGTGAAGCACGGCAGAACCGCGGGTGACATCCACCGTTGGTCGGATGCCGGGGACGGAGCGGAGACCCAGGATACCGGAAGGTGAGGGACGTGATCGCCGCCGGTTTTCCCCGGGAGACTCCGGTCCTGACGGCGATCCTGGTGTTACGGCGGGCAGGCCCGATAGAACCGGACGGGATGATGGGTGGCACTCCCATCAATGAATCCCGCCGTCCCGGCCGATCCGAGCGACACGGGACTCCCTACAATTCGGTCACCGGATTCGATGCGTCTCCGTTGCGGGTCGGGGTCGAGGATCAATTGGTGGGGATGGTCAGTACCGGGGCCGCCTTGCTGCCGCCGGCTTCCAGGAAGTTGAACAGGACGGTCACGGCCGCGAGGGTCGTCTTGGAGGGCAGGTCGGCCGGATCAATCCAGAACCAGAGACCGTCGTAGGGCACGGCCACGAAGGTCTTGTCGGGTTTCTCGCTGCCGCTGTGAACGGTGAATCCAGGGCCGTTCTGCGCCCCTTCCGCGGGAACAATGCCACCCCGGGCCA
>JAEUHD010000240.1 GCA_016793645.1 Verrucomicrobiales bacterium | reverse complement strand
ACCCAGCAGTTCACGGTGATCGTGCTCGAGGTCCCCGACGCCCCGCAGGCCACCCGGACCCTGTGGCAGATCGGGGTCGATTCCCCTCCCGGAACCACCGCTCCCGCAACCTTTGCGGAATTCTCACTCCAGAACGGCAGGACGGACCCGGCGCCCGGATTCGTCACTCGACTGCCCGGCGATCCGGAATATGTGGCCAATACCAATCCGGGTGCCGATGACGACTTCTATTTTTCCGGCAACTACCCGGCGGGCTTCAACGGTCTGACCGCGGCACGATCCGTGCCGTTCGACGAGCCGTCCTCGGCCTGGGAGCGCGCCCATACCCTCGGAGACCCCGTGAAGCGGTTCCACTTCATCCTGACCCCGGTCCAGGTGGCGGCAGGGTCACGATTCCGACTTCGGTTTGAACTCGCCACCGCCGGCACCGCGGTGAACGGAGTGGGGGTCTCCGGATTTGGCACGCACGATTTCGTGGTGCGGTTTCGGAACGGCTCCGGAGCAACCGCCACGCTGTTCTCACAGCGACTGACCCAGCCCACGGACGCCACCGTGGAGTTTCTCGCGACGACCGTAGGGGCAACGGCCGGTCCAAACACAATCGAATTGGTCCGCACCGGGCCCGCGGCGGCGAATACATCCTACTGGCTGGAATATGACGTGGTCCGCCTGGAATCCCTCGGAGGCGCGGCCAATACCGCACCCACCTTCGCCCCCCTGGCCCTGCAGACGATTCCCGAACTGACTCCCTGGTCCATGCCCCTCGTGGCATCGGACGCCGACGTTCCGGCCAACGTCCTCACCTATTCCCTGGTCAGCGGTCCCGAGGGATTGGCGGTTTCACCCCTGGGCGGGCTGGTCACGTGGATCCCGAGTGAGACGCAGGGGCCATCCACCAATCCGGTGACCGTCAAGGTTACCGACAACGGCACTCCCCCGCTGAGCGCCACCCTTCAATTCACCGTCGTGGTCCTCGACGTCGCGGACGCTCCCGGGGCGGCCCGCAACGTGTGGAAGATCGGGGAGGACGCCCCCTCCAACGTGAGCATTTACTCCAACTATTCGGAGTTCTCCCCGCCCAACTACCGGAATGATGTCATCCCCGGTGCGGTGACGCGCCTGCCCGGCGATCCCCTGTACGTATCGGCAACAAACCCGGCCGCGGACGATGACTTCTACTTCAAGGGCGTCTACCCCGTGGGCTTCAATGGACTCACCGCCGTTCTCAATGTCCCCAACGACGAACCCACCTCCGCCTGGGAGCACGACCACGCGATGGGGGACACGACCAATCGTTTCCACTTCATCCTCACCGCAAGCCAGGTGGCGGCGGGTGCACGACTCCGACTCAGTTTCGAATTCCCGACCGCCGGCGCGATCTCCGGCGGCAAGCTGGTGCCGGGATTTGGAACCCACGACATGGTGGCGCGCTTCCGGAGCGGTGCCGGAACTCAAACCGTCATCTTCTCCGGGCGCTTCACGCAGCGGTCCAACGCGTGGGTTGAATTCACCGCCACGGACGTCGGTGCCATCGCCGGAGCGAACAGCATCGAGTTTGTCCGCACCGGCCCCTGGGACACGGGCATCCAGCCCTGGATTACGTATGACTTCGTTCGCCTGGAGTCCCTGGCGACGCCAGGCGCGCCCGCTGCGCCCACGTCCAGGGTCGCGACCTTCGGGATCCGGCCGCCGGCCGACGCGATGACGTCGGGCCAGGGTCAGGCCCCCGCGCTCGCGGCGAGCCACATCGCCATTCAGGGAGAAGAGTATCTGACCCTCACCTACCCCGGAACCGTCGGACCGGATGCCGTGGTCGAGGTGAGCGAAGATCTGATCACCTGGAATCCGGCACCGGTGGTGACGATTGGGGAGGTCCTCGAGAATGGCCGGACAATCATCACGGTGCGCGACACCGTGGCCATCGGGGACGGACGCCACCGTTTCCTGCGTCTCAAGGTGTCGGCGGGTTCCCCCGTGTCCGCCGAATAGGGCTGGCCTCCGAAGATCAACGCCGGGAAGCCCCCGTCGTTGGGGACAGCCGTTCGTCGACGAACCGGACCACCTCAATCGTGGCCGGGCCCAACCGGCACTCGGTGAAGTCCGGACGGAGCACCCCGGACCGACCGCACTCCGGTCAGCCGACGTCGGTTTGCAACGCGAAACGCAGAGCCAAATGCCGGATCCGAAGGAAGCCCCCGGTCCGGACCCGCCTCGAACTTCGAATCGACACCCGCCTCGATTTCGGTGCCAATCCTCCGTCCCTCGCATGAAACTGCATCCGGTTCTACTTCCCCTGCTCCTCGCAACCGCCGGGTTCCTGGCCGGCTGCGGAAAACCCTCCGAATCCACCGCCACCCCGGCGGGCGCCGCCGCGTCCCCGCCCGGAGGCCGCGGCGCCATCGGGGTCTCCCTCCTGACCCTCGACAATCCGTTCTTCAAGGTCATCGGGGACACCATTACCGCCGAGGGTCGTCAACGGGGATACGACGCCGTGGTCGTCAGCGGAGACAAGGACGTCGCCAAGCAGGGCAACCAGATCAAGGACTTCATCGTCAAGAAGGTCAGTGCGATCGTGCTCAGCCCGTGCGACTCGAAGTCCATCATCCCGGTGATTCAGGAGGCCAACGCCGCCGGGATCCCGGTGTTCACGGTGGACATCCCCTGCAATGAGCCCGGCGTGAAAATTGTGACGCAGGTGGCGACCGACAATTACGGAGGAGGCCGGGAGGCGGGCGCCGCCATGATTGAGGCGCTCGGACCCTCCGGTGGAAAAATCGGAATCCTCCATTTCAAGCAGGCCGAATCCTGCCAACTCCGGGTGAAGGGGTTCCGCGAAGTCATCGACGCCCACAATGCTTCCGGAAAGCCGCGAATCGAAATCGTGACCGAACTGGAAAGCGGTGGTGCCAAGGATCAGGGCTACAAGGCAGCGGAGGACGCCCTCCAGGCGCACCCGGACCTTCGGGGACTCTTCGCCATCAATGATCCCGCAGCTCTCGGAGCCCGTGCGGCCCTTGAAAAGGCCGGGAAAACCCAGGTCCTGATCGTCGGCTTCGACGGGCAACCCGAGGGCAGGCAGGCGATCAAGGACGGGAAGATCTACGCGGACCCCATCCAGTTCCCCGACAAAATGGGCGTCCAGATCGTGGACGCCATCGTCCGGCACTCCAAGGGGGAGACCCTTCCCCCCCAAATGTTGATTCCAACCCGCCTTTACCGCCGCGCCGACGGTGCGGCGGATCCCGAGCTCCGCTAGGATTGCCCGCGCATCCACCTCCCGCCGCCCCGCGGAGCCCGGCGTCGGAGTCCGAGGAACCTCCCGCCTGCCTCCAGACGCCGCCATCCGCACATCCGATCCTCCGGTGACCTCCGCTCCCCCCTCACAGTCCGCATCCCTCGGCTCCGGGAAGCCCGCCCCGCCCCTGTTGGAGATGCGGGGTATCATGAAGTCCTTTCCCGGGGTGCGGGCGTTGCGAGGAGTGGACCTCACCCTGAACCGGGGGGAGGTGCTGGCCCTGTTGGGCGAAAATGGCGCCGGCAAAAGCACGCTGATGCGGGTCCTCGGGGGTGCCCATGCCGCCGATGCGGGCACCCTCCATGTCGACGGCTGTTCCACCGTGTTTCGAACCCCGGAAGACTCCCGCCGGGCCGGGGTGGCCGTGATCTACCAGGAGTTCAATCTCGTTCCAGGCCTGTCCGCCATGGAGAACATCTTCCTGGGACGGGAAACGTCGCGCGTCGGCTTCGTCTCCGGCTCCGAGGAATCACGCGCGACGCGGGCCCTGTTCGGGAGGCTGGGGGCCAATTTCGATCCGAGGACGCCCTGTCGAACCCTCACCACCGCACAGCAACAGTTGGTGGAGATCGCCAAGGCCCTCGCCTTCGAGGCCCGGATCCTCGTCATGGACGAACCCACCGCGGCCCTGACCGCCCACGAGGTGGAGCGCCTGTTTGGGATCATCCGGGAACTGCGACGCCAGGGCCTCGGGATCATCTACATCAGCCATCGCCTCGATGAGATCGACCTCATTGCCGACCGCATCACCGTGCTGCGCGACGGGCGGAATGTGGGGGAGGCACCGGCGGGCGGAATCTCCCGGACCGCCCTGATCGGCCTGATGGTGGGACGGGAGCTGAAGGACGAGTTTCCGCCACGATCCTCCGTCCCCGGCAATACCCGGCTCGAGGTCCATGGACTGGGCCGGGGCCAGGTCGTCCGCGACATCTCCTTTTCCGTTCGCCGGGGTGAAATCCTCGCGATGACCGGCCTGATCGGCGCCGGACGCACCGAAACGGCGCGCCTGATCTTTGGCGCCGACCCTCGCGACTGCGGGGAGATCCGGCTCGACGGAAACATCCTCGACATCCGGTCGCCCCGCGATGCCATCCGGTCCGGGATCGGACTCCTGACCGAGGATCGGAAACTCCAGGGACTCGTGCTTCGCCATTCCGTCCTGGAGAATTTCGGCCTGCCCAACCTCGAACGTTTTTCCCATCGGGGATTCTTGAAGCTCGGGATCGAACGCGAGGACTTCGCGGATTATGCGCGGCGGCTTGGAATCCGGATCCCGGGGCCGGAGGAACGGGCCGGGAATCTCTCCGGGGGGAATCAGCAAAAGGTCGTCCTGGCGAAATGGCTGGCCCGAAACTGCGAGGTGCTGATCTTTGACGAACCCACGCGCGGGATCGATGTCGGGGCAAAATACGAGATTTACAGGCTGATGAACGAACTGGCCGCCGCCGGAAAGGCCCTGATCATGATCAGCTCCGAACTGCCGGAGGTCCTGGGAATGGCGGACCGCATCCTGGTGCTGCGCCAGGGACGGGTGGCCGGGGAAATTGCGGACGCCCGCCAGGCGACCCAGGAAGAAATCCTTCATCTTGCCGTCGAATGACCTTGAAGCCCCGACTCTCCCGGCTGCTCGCCGAGCATGGCATGGTGCTGGTGCTCCTGCTCCTCTGCGCCTACTTCAGCATCGTCACCCTGACCCCGCAGTCGGCCACCGGAGTGGAGGCGGCCCGCCAGGTGGCCGACGTTCTTCGGGAATTCCCGGGCGGGTCCGCCCGGGTTCTCATTGCGGTCAGCGATCAGCCCGGGGACCCGGAGTTCGCCACGGAAATCGAACGCCTCCTCGCCGGGTCCGGAGTCCGGATCCTCGACGTGGCCCGGGGCGAACCCCGGCAGGCGCGCGAGGCCCTGCAGCGGATCAGTGCCTCCGGGGGACGTCTGGACGCCATCGCGTGCACGCCGGTCTCCGGGGCGTGGCTGGTTTTCACCGACCTGAAGTCCGACTTCCCCTCGATCGGCGAGCCGCGCCGGATCGTCCCCCGGGAGTACCGGTGGCCCAATTTTCTGAAGTCGGGGAATCTCCTGAACATCGCCAACCAGATCGCGGTGATCGCCATCGTCGCGATCGGAATGACCTTTGTGATCATCACCGGCGGCATCGATTTGTCCGTGGGCAGCCTGATCGCCCTGTCCGCCGTCCTGACCGCGCGCTTCATCCGCGACTACGCCGGCGGCACCGAGGCCGGGACCGCGGGAATGATCCTTGCCGCGATCGCGTCCATCCTTTCCTGCGGAATCCTCGGAGCCTTCACCGGAAGCATGATCACGCGGTTTGGAATCCCGCCCTTCATCGTCACGCTCGCCATGATGCTCGTCGGAAGCGGCCTCGCCTACATCCTCGCCCACGGCCAGTCCATCTACCAACTTCCGGATTCCTTCGTCTGGCTAGGGCGCGGTGCGGACTTCGGCCGGATGCCCAACGCCGTTGTCCTCATGCTGGTTCTCTACGCCCTCGCCCATGTGCTGATGACGCGCATGACGCCCGGCCGGTATCTCTATGCGGTGGGAGGCAACCGGGAGGCGGCCCGCCTTTCCGGCGTTCCGGTCCGACGCGTGCTCCTGCTCGCCTACGTCGCCAGCGCGCTCCTTGCCGGACTCGGCGGCGTCATCATGGCCTCACAACTGAAAAGCGGTTCCGCCACCTATGGCAACATGTACGAGCTCTACGTGATCGCCGCAGTCGTGGTCGGGGGAACCAGCCTGAGTGGCGGCGAAGGGCGGATGCTGGGGACCCTCACCGGGGCCTTCACCATCGCAGTGATCCAAAACGGAATGAACCTGACCAACGTGGAGAGTTACACGCAAAAGGTCGTCCTGGGTGCGGTGATCCTGGGAGCCGTGCTCCTCGACCGGATCCGGTTGCGCACCCGCGATTCCCAATAGGAGCGGAGTTTCCACCCAGACGTCCCCCCTCATCGTGAACCTCGTCCGCTGCCTCGCCATTCTTCTCGCCGCCCACGGGCTTTCGCTCGCCGCGGACGCCGACGGACAAGCGCCGGAGTCCACCCCGGTCTTCACGGCCGGCGACGGGGGGTACCGTTCCATCCGGATTCCCTCGATCGTCACCACCGGCCAGGGCACGCTCCTGGCCTTCGCGGAAGGCCGCGGGGCGCCGCAGGATCAGGCGGGAAACGATCTGCTGCTTCGGCGAAGCCGGGACGGGGGACGCACGTGGGAGCCGCTCCAGGTGGTTCAGGAGGATGGAGCCCATTCGCTGAACAACCCGACGGCGGTGGTGGATCACGCCACGGGAAGGATCTTCCTCATGTACCAGAGGATTCCCTCCCACTTGAAGGAGACCAGCCGGGAAACGGCGCCGGGGTGGGAAGGCACCAACATCTACCGAAACCTGCTCACCCATTCGGATGACGATGGAAAAACCTGGTCCCCACCGTGCGACCTGACGCGTTCCACCAAGAGGGAGACTACGGCGACGACCATCGCGAGCGGTCCGGGGGCGGGAATCCAGTTGCGCCGCGGCCCCCATGCCGGTCGGCTGATCATTCCGTTCAACGAAGGCCCGTACCATCAATGGAACAACTACGCCGTCTTCAGCGACGACCACGGGGACCATTGGACCACCGGCGCGAATGCGCCCGGTGCGAGGGTTGAAACGGCCTCCTCGGGCCTCCGAAGTCAGATCAATGAGGTCCAGATGGTGGAACTTTCGGACGGCAGTGTACGACTCAACAGCCGGCCGTTCGCCGGGGCGCCGCTTCGGAAAACCGCCATCAGTCGCGACGGAGGTGAGACCTGGTCCCCGGTGGAGGATGTTCCGGAACTGCCCGATCCGAGCTGCAACGCCGCCATTCTTCGGGTGGAGGAGCCCCGGGGCGGATCCCCGGGCCTGATTGTCTTCTGCGGCCCCCTCGGTTCCCGGAGGGAACGGGGCACGCTTCACGCAAGCTGGGATGATGGGAGATCCTGGCCACGAAGCCGGCTTCTGCGACCGGGCTTCTTTGCCTACAGCGCCCTGACGCCCCTTCCGGGAGGCGGCATCGGCTGCCTGTTTGAAGCCGAGAACTATGCCCGGATTGAGTTTGTCCGAATCCCTTCCGACTGGTTCGGCGAGCGGCCCTGAGGACCGGGCCAAAAGCCCATCTTTTCCAAGATTTTTATGGCCAAGAAGGGATCGTTTGATACGTTGCGCGGCCTTCGTTCCGAAACTCCCCAGGAATTTCGGGCGTTGGATAGTTTTCCGAACGAGATTTTTTAACCGGGAACTCGACCGTGAGCGCCAAAAAAGGAGCGTCCCCCAAGGCCGCAGTGCGGAAGCCAGTCGTGGCTGCACCCGCCGTGAACCGTGGCAAGCCGGCCCGCAAGGCCAGCGCCGCGTCCATTCTCGGCCGTCCCCCTGCGAGCCAGTCCAAGGGCGCCACATCCCAGTGGACTCCGGTCGCCCGGATCAAGCCGGAGTGGCAGAAGTATTACCAGAACCTGCTCGAGCTGCATTCCCGCCTTCGGGACCAGATGAGCGGCCTGGCCAAGGAGTCCCAGAGCGAGATGGAGAGCTACAGCCTCCACATGGGCGACTCCGGCACCGACAATTTCGACCGCGACTTCGCATTGAGCCTCCTGTCCTCGGACCAGGATGCCCTTTACGAGATCGAGGAGGCGCTGAAGCGGATCGAGAAATCGACCTACGGCGTCTGCGAACTCACCGGGAAATCCATTCCCCGCGCACGCCTGGATGCCATTCCTTGGGCGCGGTTCACGGTGGAAGCCCAGGCCCAGCTCGAAAAGGAGGGCGCCCTGAAACAGCGCCGCCTGGGCCAGCTCGGCAGCGTAGAAACCGGCACGGCATCGGATTCGGATGATTCGGATGACGAGGCCGAGGAACGCCCCGCCGCCAAAGAGAAAGAGTAAGTTGCCATGCCCCGCGAAATCGTCACGATTGAATGCACGGAAGCGCGCAAGGAGGGAAAATCCCCCAGCCGCTACCAGACGACCCGCAACAAAAAGCTCCAAACCGAAAAGGTGGAGAAGAAGAAGTACAACCCGGACCTCCGGCGGCACACCCTGCACCGCGAAATCAAGTAAGCCATGCCCCGCAAGACCAAGCTCGACGACTCGAAGTCCAAGCGCCGCCTTTCCCCGCGCACCCCGCGGGTCAAGCCGAAGGTGGACTTCACGATTGACGCCATCGATTTCAAGAACGTTGCCCTGCTCCGGCAGTATGTGACGGAAAATGGCCGCATTCTCCCCCGCAAGTACACCGGACTCCCGGCCGCCTACCAGCGGCGCCTGTCGACCGCGATCAAGCGGGCCCGGCAGATGCTCCTCATGAAGTAGGACCGGACTCCGATACCGGGCCCGCCGTTACGCCGGCGGGCCTTTTTCTTTCCGGAGCGCGCCCGTCATTTGCAAACCAGCCGCAAAACGGTGACACTGGAGTCCGTGACCCACCGGTATCGTTTTCCATGGATCGCCCTGGCGCTGGCCCTGATGGCATTGCCGGTCTCAGGTGCTGAAGGACGCCGTCTCAAGATCGTCACTTCCATCGCCCCGTTGTATTCCTGGGCGACGTCCGTGGCCGGCTCCCAGGCCGACGTGGAGAACCTCCTCCCCGCCGACGTCAGCCCCCATGACTACCAGTTGCGTCCACGGGATCTGCGCAAGCTCAAGTCGGCGGACATCCTGTTCTTCAACGGTCTCGGACTCGAGTCATGGGTGGGAACGGTCCTCGCGGCCAATGACCCCACCGCCACTCGGAAGATCGTGGATGTCGCCACCGGGATCGCCACCAACCAACTGATCTACGAAATCCCGGATCTGGGGTTCGGGGCCTCCGATGCCGAATCCCATCCGCACAGTTCCCAGGCCAACCCGCACCTGTGGCTGGACCCCCGATATGCCCGGCATGGGGTCACCAACCTGCTGCTGGCCCTTCAACGGGAGGACCCCGCCAACGCCGCGGCCTATGCCACCAACGCGGCACGATACCTCGGCACCCTGGAAAAATTGGAGGGCGACCTTCGGACCAGCCTGTCCCCCCTGACGAAACACCAGGTCGTCACGTTCCACGACGCATTCCCGTATTTCTGCCGGCGATTCGGACTCATCCTCGTGGGTGTCATTGAGGAGGTCCCCGGGACCTCCCCGTCCCCGCGCTACCTGGCCGAGCTTTCCGCCGCCATCCGCGCCAAGTCCGTGGGAGTTCTCTTCCTTGAGCCCCAGTCCGATCCGAGGCTGGCGCGCCAATTGTCGACGGATCTGGGAATTGCCGTGGCGCAGTTGGACACCCTGGAAACCGGACGCCTCGCGCCGGAAGCCTATGAGGAAGGCATGCGGGCGAACCTGCGGGTCCTCCGGACCGCGTTGAAGTAGTCATGGCGAACATCCAATTCCATCCGGGAGGCATCGCCCTGGAAGTTCGCTCCCTCCGCGTCACCCTTGGGGAGACCCAGGTGCTGCGGGGAGTGGATCTCCATGTGCCGCGGGGGCAGGTGGTCGCGTTGATCGGTCCCAACGGCTCGGGCAAGACCACCCTGTTGCGCTGTCTGCTCGGACTGCAGAAGGCGGACACCGGGGAGGTGAGGGTTCTGGGACAGCGGGTTGGTCCCGCGGTTCTCAAACGTGTGGGGTACGTCCCCCAGCGGCTCAGCCTCGACCGTAGTTTTGTTCTCAGCGTCCGGGAGTTCCTCTCCCTCCGGCTTTCCGCCACCCGGCATTGGTTTTGGCAATCCCGGCGCCGGACGGATGAACTTCTGCGGGCCGCGCTGCCGGACCTGCGCCTGGAGCCCCTGATGGATCGGCCCGTTGCCGGGCTCAGCGGTGGACAGCTTCAACGCGTCCTGATCGCCTTCAGCCTGCTGGGATCCCCGGAGGTGCTCCTCCTCGATGAACCCACGGCAGGCGTGGATACCCCCGGTGAAAAATCGTTCTACGAACTCATCACCCAAATCCACCGACAGAGGAACCTGACCGTGGTGCTGGTGTCCCACGATCTCTCCATGGTGTACCGGCACGCCGCCCGTGTTTACGCGCTCAATGGGGTCATCTGCTGCGAGGGCACGCCGGAGGAGGTCATGAACGCCGACTCGCTTCGCGAGGCGTATGGCATTCACGTGACTCCATATCATCACGATCACGGCCCCGGGCACCACCACGTCGCGGCCCATCCCTGAGAGTCCCGACATGTTCCAGGAACCCTTCATGCAGCGGGCCCTGCTGACCGCGCTGATCCTCGGCCCCCTGTGCGGCGCGCTCGGCGTCTTCGTCACCGCGCGCCGGATGTCCTTCTTTAGCGACACCGTGGCCCATTCCGCGTTGGCGGGCGTCGCGGCGGGACTCGCGCTGGGGTGGAATCCCTCGGGGCCGATGGTGGCCGTCAGCCTTCTGGTGGGACTCCTCATCCTTTGGCTCCGGGAACACACGGAACTCCTGACGGACACTATCATGGCGCTCCTGATGTCCGGATTCATGGCGGCGGGCGTCGTCGCGTTCAGCCTGCTCCGGGGCTTCCGGGGGGAGCTGCATCGCTATCTCTTTGGGGACATTTTGAGCGTGGGCCCGCCGGAGGTGGCCCTCGCCGCAGGGCTGGGTGCACTCGTGCTGGGGGTTCTCTTCCTGAGGCTGAGCCCCCTGACGTTGGTCACCGCCCATGAGGATCTCGCCCACGTCTCGGGCGTGTCCGTCCGTCGACTGAATCTGTTGTTTGTCGTGGTCCTGACCCTGGTGGTTGCGATCAGCATCCGGTTGCTGGGAATCATTCTCGTCACCTCATTGCTCGTGATCCCTCCGGCCGCCGCCAGGAATCTGGCCTGCAACCTTCGTCAGGAACTGGCGCTGAGCCTGGGGGCCGGCCTCGTGGGAGGCGGAGGTGGGGTGATTCTGTCCTACCAGCTCGACCTTCCCTGCGGCCCCACCATCGTCCTCGCCTGCGTGGCCCTTTTTCTTCTGACCCTGGGACTTTCCTCCCTGCGGCGGCGTCCCTCCGTCGTACCCGCTCCCTCCCGATGAGCCGATCCTGTCCGCCCCACCTGCATCGCCTCGTTCCCCCACCGATGGGCGAGCTGACTGCGGCGCTTCGGAAGCACTCCCGGAAGGTCACCGGACCACGCCAGGCCATTCTGGAAGTCCTGCGCCGACATCAACACCCCCTTGCCAACCGCGAGATCCACCGGGCTCTGGGTCCCGAGAACTGCGACCTCGCCACGGTGTACCGCAATCTTCACACCCTGGAGGGCATGGGGCTGGTGCGCCGATACGACTTCGGGGATGGCACCGCGCGTTTCGAACTCGTTCCCGAGGGGGAGGAGGGGCATCACCACCACCTCATTTGCCAGCAATGCGCCCTGATTGTGGAAGTTGAGGAATGCTTTCCCGAGGAACTGGAGCAGGCGCTGGCTCGAAGGCACGGCTTCACCGGCATCACGCACCGCCTGGAGTTTTTTGGACTCTGCCCCCGATGCGCGGCAGCCCGACCCACCCCGGCCGACTGATTCGCGATGCGCCTCGACCAATGGCTCTGGTCGGTTCGACTGTACCGGACCCGCACGCTGGCGGCGAACGCAGTGCGCGATGGCGAGGTCCGCATCGATGGCCAGACCGTCAAACCCGCCCGATCCGTTGTCGCCGGACTGGTGATCACCGCTGTCACAGGACGGATCACGCGCACCTACCGGGTCCTCGGTTTCCCCGACCACCGGGTCGGTGCCCCCGGGGTGCCGGCGTTTGCGGAGGACTTGACCCCGGCACCACCCGCCGGAGGCCCTGACGCCCAGATTCCACGCCCGATGTTTCGTCCGCGCGGTTTCGGAAGGCCCACCAAACGTGATCGCCGGGTGCTGGAGCGGTTTCTGGAGCCCGAGGACTGATCTTCGGCCGCCGTTCGTCGATCGCAGAAGGGATGGAGGAACAAGGCTTCCCCCCGGTGCCGTCGTCCGTCAGCCTTCTGCGGCGTGGCCTTGGTGCGCATCCTCATCGACGGATACAGCCTCCTGCATCGCTGGCCGAAACTCGCGCCCGGGCGTCCCCGCCACTCCTCGGCCGCCCGGGAAGCCTTGATCGCCCGGCTTCGCCAATATCGGGACGCCACCCACATTCCGATCACCCTCTTTTTCGACGGACAGGGAGCTCCCGCGGGCACCCCGGGCCCGGATTCCACACCCGATCTGGAGATTCTTTTCTCCCGCCAGGGACGGACCGCAGACGACCTGATCGAGCGAACGGCTGTCCGTCTGCGTCCCTATGGCGAGGTCCTGGTGGTGACCGATGATTTCGCCGAACGCGACACGGTCTCCTCGTTTGGGGGACTCGTATCGAGCTGCGGGCTGTTCATCCAACAGGTGGAGTCGACCCTGGAGGAATCCGCCGGGGACCTCGTGCGTCTCAACCGGCGGGAACGGGACGGCTTCCGGCGAAGCCGCTGATCCCCTCAAACGCCAATCTGGGCGCGGTACGCTTCCGGAGTCAGCAGCCCTTCCACCTCGGCGGCGTTGGCGAGGCGGACCTGGAGGAACCACCCCTCGCCAAACGGGCTCGAATTCACCAGTGCCGGATTGTCGGCAACGGCCTTGTTGACGCCGACAATCTCTCCGCTGACGGGGGAGTAGATGTCACTCGCCGTTTTCACGGACTCCACCACCGCGCAGGCTTCGCCAGCCCGCACCTTCCGCCCGACATTGGGCAGTTCCACGAAGACCACGTCGGTCAACTCATGCTGGGCGTGATCGGTGATTCCGACCGTGGCGACATCGCCGTTGACGCGGACCCATTCGTGCGATTTGGCGTAACGGAGATCGTTGGGGACTTGCGAGCTCATGCGGGTGAAGGGTGAAAAGCCCGGGGGATCCGGGTCAATCAGGCTTTGCGAAAAATCGGCTTCTTGACGATCTCCGCGGGACACCGGCGTCCGCGGATTTCGATCGCAATCCGGGTTCCCGGAATGGCCAGCGCCGGCGGGACATATCCCATGCCGATTCCAATTCCGAGGGAGGGACTCTGCGTCCCGCTCACCACCGTTCCCACCGGGGATTCCCCGGAAATGATGGCGTAGCCGGGACGCGGGGGCGCGGACTTCTCGACCATCCGAAAGGCAACGCACTTGCGGCTCACACCCTCCGCCTTCTGCCGGCACAGGGCCTCCCGCCCGACGAACTCCCCCTTGTCCAGGGATACGAAGACGCCGAGTCCTGCCTCCAGCGGCGACGTGGACTCATCCAATTCATGGCCGTACAGGGGAAAGCAAACCTCCGTCCGAAGCGTATCACGCGCCCCCAGTCCGCACGGCTGCAGGCAACCCACATGGCCGACGGCCAGCGCCCGGTTCCACAGAGCCTCCATGACACCCGCGGGACCGACGGCCTCAAACCCATCCTCACCGGTGGACCCGGTCCGCGCGACCCAGAGTGTTTCGCCGGAGAACTTCCAGGCGCCCAACTCGTTCTTCTTCAGATCGGTGACCTGTCGCACCGGAGTCCCCGCCTCGGAGCCCCCCGGGAACAGCTGGCCGATGAATTCCACCACTCGAGGTCCCTGGATCGCGACCGCCCCCATCCGGTCCGAGGCCGGATCCATCCGGACGCCCTCGCGCGCCGCGAATCCCGAAAGTCGCCGGGTCAACCAGTCGGTGTCCGGGGCGATCCGGGACGCATTGATGATCAGCAGGTAGGATTCCGATGCGAGCCGGTAGGCATACAGGTCATCCACCGTGCCCCCGTGTTCATTGCAGAGATGGGTGTATTGCCCCTGCCCCACGGAGAGTTTCCGGATGTCATTGCCCAGCGTGGCATTCAGAAAGTTTGCGGCCTGCGGCCCCTCCAGAAACACCTCGCCCATGTGGCAGATGTCGAAGATCCCGGACGCCTTCCGCACGCAAAGGTGCTCATCCACAATGCTGGAATACTGGACGGGCATTTCCCAGCCGCCGAATTCGATGAGACGGCCGCCCAGTTTCTGATGGGCCGGGAACAACGGAGTGCGCAGGAGGGACATGGTGAAAGGATGGAAACCGTTGATCGCTCAACCCCACTTTTCCGTCTTCATCTGCTCCTTGGGCAGACCGAGGTCGTGAATCACCAGGTGCTCCACCGCCTCCACCATGTCGTTGGTTCCGCAGGCATAGAACACCGTGTCCGCGGGATGATCCACAAAGCTGCGAACCCATTCCGGGGTGATGCGCCCGCGCCGGCCGGCCCACGGATCCTCGGGCGCAAGGCGGGTGCACGTCACAAGAAACTTGAACTTCGGATTCTTCGCCTCCAACTCCCGAAACTCGTCGGCAAAGATGATATCCCGCGTGGTCCTCACCGTGTAGAGGATCGTGATGCGCGTATCCAGCCCCCGGGCGGTTGCCTCGCGGACAAATCCCCGGAATGGAGTCACCCCGGAACCACCCGCCACACAAATGAGGTGCTTTCCCGGCGGATCAAACACCGGAAGGAAGCGGCCCGTGGGAGGGATCACAATCATCGTGTCCCCCGCCTCGGCCCAATCCACCACGCTGGTTCCCATCTTGCCATCCCGCTTGACCGTCACCTCGAAAAAGCCCCGGTCGAGGGCGCAGGAACTGAGCGAGTAGGCGCGGCGATACTTGGGCTTGTGTGGCCAGGACACCGTGATGAATTGACCGGTCTTGAATTCCCCCGGGTCATATCCCTCGGGCCATCGCAACCGGACGGTTTTCACATCGGGAAGCTCCAGCGTCACGGACTCAATCGACATCTCTGCAATTGGCTTGGCCATGGTGGTAAACAGGTGCAGCCGGTTCGACGGCCCGGCGATTTCGGGGGAAAACGTCCCCCGAGGCAAGAATCCGATTTTCCAACCCCCCGTTCAACGGGCGGGCGCCGGTTCAAAACGGACGATGATCTCCCCGGGACGGCCCATGCCCAATTCACGAGCCGCGCGCTCCACGGCCTTGGGGTCCCTTTGAAGGGCGTTGATTTGGACCTGAAGATCGCGGTACTCCGCGTCCGACTGCTCGTAGCGCGCCTTCACCACCTCCAGTTGCGCCCGCAATTTCCGGTTTTGCTGGATCAGCGGGAGATAACTGAGCGCCGCGGCCGCGAGAAGCGCGAGGACGATCAGGGCCATCAGCAGACGATTGGCGTAACCCCAAAGCCCGGGGCCAAGATCCTCGCGAGATGCGGCGCTGCTCATCGATACACCCTTCGTTCAGAGAGCAGCTTGCCGTCCGGAGCGAAAGTGAGCAAGAGATACACGCTGGGTGTCGACCCGACGCTGGGAGACCCCCAGCCCCCATAGGGGCCCCATCCCCCCAACCCCGCGCCGGGCGTCGAATACACCCGGCTGGAATACTGAAGCCATTCGGCCACGCGCGTCCCGTCGGTCAGTGAAGCCACGTTGGACGGCGGCCCCAGTTCCAAAAGCGCCTCATCGTACGTCATCGTCCCGATGCGGGACTTCCAATCGGGACCCCGCCCCGCGCATCCCGCAACCAGGCCCATCCACATGACCGCCCCGACCAAACCACACGCCCGAACCTTCATTTCCAAATGAACCCTGAAAGTTCGTCGCAGGGCAAACGGTTCCTTCGGGAGGCCCCCGCCCCACCCATCGCGGAATCCGGACGCGCGGTTTGCCACAAACCGGGCTCGCCATAGGATTTCCCGACATGACGTCCGGACCCTCCCCCTTTCGCACGTGGTTTGCCAGCCACTTTGCCGAGGCCACGGAGGTCCAGACGGCCGCCTGGTCTTGCATCAACGACGGGAAATCCGTCCTCGTCGTCTCCCCTCCCGGGACCGGAAAAACCCTCGCAGCCTTTCTGCCCATCCTGGATCGGCTGGCCTTTGAACTGGATTCCGGACGGCTTTCGGACGGCCTCCAATGCATCTATGTCAGCCCGCTTCGCGCGCTCGGATACGACCTGAACCGAAACCTCTCAACCCCGATCCAGGGCGTTTACGGTCCGAATCCTCCCCTGCGGGTGGGCCTGCGAACCGGGGACACCCTGTCGGGGGAGCGGGAACGACAGCGATTGCGGCCTCCGCATATCCTCCTCACCACTCCCGAAAGCCTGTCCCTGATGCTCAGCCAGACCCGGTGGCGTACAAGTCTCCTGGGAGTCCGCTGGGTGATTGTGGATGAAATCCACGCCCTCGCGGAGAACAAGCGCGGCGCCCACCTCACCCTGAGCCTCGAACGTCTTGAGGCCCTGAAGGGACCGACTCCTCCCGACGCCCCCACCCGCGCCCCGCTGCAAAGGATCGGTCTCTCCGCCACGGTGTTTCCACTGGAGGAGGCGGCCCGGTTCCTCGTGGGAAGCGGACGGCATTGTGAGATCGTCCAGGCAAGGTCCCGCCGCCCGATGGATCTTCAACTCTACACCCCGCTTCGTCGGAATCCCTATCCGCCGGCAGGGTTCACCGGCATCCGCCTCATCGCGGAGCTGGCCCGCCTGATTGAATCCCATCGCACCACCCTGGTGTTCACCAATACCCGCAGCGGCGCGGAGGCCACCTCCCACGGATTGCGGGAGCACCTGCCCCAGCTCGCCGACCGGATCGAATGCCACCACGCCAGTCTCGACCGGGATCTGCGGGTCGACGTTGAGGACCGATTGAAGCGCGGCGAATTGCGTGCGGTGGTTTGCTCCACCTCCCTCGAACTGGGAATCGACATCGGCAGCATTGACCTGGTGGTCATGGTCTCCACCCCGAAAGGGGTCACCCGCACCGTCCAGCGTACGGGTCGGGCGGGTCACCGCCTGGGAGCCATCAGCCGCGGACTCCTGATGGCCACCAATGTCAACGACCTCGTGGAATGCGCCGTCATGGCACGACTCGCACGTCAGGGGAGATTCGATCCGATCCGAATCCCATCCGCCCCGTTGGACGTCCTGGCACAACAACTCATGGGGCTGGGGTGCCTGGGTGCGGTTTCCACCGATGAGGCCTTTGCCCTCGTCCGACGCGCGTGGCCCTACCGAACTCTGGAGAGGGGGGACTTCGAAGCAGTGCTCAACTACCTGGCCGGCGGGGGGCGCTCCCTGGAACAGCAGTATTCCGAAACCTTCGGCAAGATCACGCGACTCCCGGAGCGGAACCAGTTTGAGGCCAGGGACGGACCGCCGCGGCGGGATTTTCTCCAGAATGTCGGCACCATTCCCTCCGACGGATCGGTCCGCATCCTCCTCGGAAATCGCCCCCTCGGGTCCGTCGAGGAATCCTTCCTTCGAAGGCTCAAGACCGGGGACATCTTCAGCCTCGCCGGAAAACCCCTGCGCCTGCAGCGCGTGGGAACCCTGGAAGCCTGGGTGGAACGGGCGGACGGCCTGAAACCCACCGTGCCGCGCTGGGGGGCCAACAAGATGCCCCTCTCGAACCGGGTCGGGAGGGACATCATGGACTTCCGATCCGAATTCCGGGAACGAATGGAGCGGATCCCGTTTCGCGAATCCCCCTCGCTCATTCCGTGGATTGCCGAACGACTGGAATGCAGCATCGACAACGCCGGCATCATCTTTCGGATGCACGCCACTCAATGGCAATCGAGTGAGATCCCGATTCGCGACTCGCTGCTGATCGAGGAGCTCATCGAGAGTCCGGACACCCGCCCCCCCGCCCCCGGGGGCAACGTGCAGCCGAAAAGCCGCCGGGAGGTTCCGGAGACGTCCTTCCTTTTCCCTCCGTCGGAGCGACGCCGTTGGGCGAGACCCGGCGTGGCGGCGGAGTCCGGGCCCGGTCCATCCACCACGGCGGGCCCCTGGCACTACTTCTTCCACTCCGTAATCGGTCGTGCCGCCAACGACGCGCTGAGCCGGGTTGTGGCTCTCCGGCTCGCACTCCCCGGCGCCGGAAACATCCTGGCGTCGCCGGACGACTACGGATTCGTCCTGACGCTCACCCAACCGCTCCGGACTGCTTCCATTTCCTGGAGCAAACTGTTTTCCCCGGAGGGGTTCGACGAGCGACTCGAGGAATCCCTCAGGAAATCAGAACTCCTCAAGTACCACTTCCGATCCGCCGCCCAGACCGGACTCATGGTCTACCGGAACTACTTTGGAACCCGAAAGACTCTGAGAAAGGTGCAGTGGTCCTCGGAAGTGATCTTCAATGTACTCTCCCAGCACGAACCCGACCACGTCCTGATGAGGGAAGCCCTCCGGGACGCCATGGACAACTTTCTTGATGCCCCCGGTGCACGGGATTTCCTGACGGAGTTTTGCGGACGGGGCTGCCCGGTCCGGGTGAGAACCATTCCCCAGGTCACCCCCTTTTCATTCGCCATGTACGCCGCCCGGATCCGGGAGACCCTGCTTCTCGAAGACCCCCGGGAATCCATGGAGCGCCTCTACCACCAGTGGTGGGAGTCGTTGAACCCCGAAAGCTCCCCGGGGAACGGGGCATCGCCCGACCGCTGAGGTGCCTCCCCCCGTGCTGCCCTCAGGACAGCTTGGCGAGCAACTCGTCGTTGGTCTTATGCTTCTTTAATGCGGCGAGCAGGGTCTCCATCGCCTCGACCGACTGGAGGTCGGTCAGCATGCGGCGGAGCTTGCGAATGGCATCAATCTGACTCGCCGGGAAGAGCTTCTCCTCCTTGCGGGTGCCGGACTTCGGGATGTCGATGGCCGGGAACAGGCGCCGCTCGCTAAGCTTGCGGTCCAGGATGAGCTCCATGTTGCCGGTGCCCTTGAACTCTTGGAAGATCAGCTCATCCATGCGGCTCCCCGTGTCGATCAACGCGGTCGCCAGGATGGTCAGCGATCCCCCCTCCTCCACCTTTCGGGCGGCGGCAAACATCTTGCGGGGAATCTCCAGGGCCCGGGCATCCACACCACCGGTCATGGTGCGACCGGACCCTCCGTGGACGGAGTTGTAGGCCCGAGCCACGCGCGTGATCGAGTCGAGCAGCACGAATACATCGCGTCCCGCCTCCACCATCCGCTTGCAGCGCTCGATGATGAAGCGGCTGAGACGGACATGCGTTTCCAGGTCCTGGTCATTGCTGGAGGCCACCACTTCGGCCTTCACACTGCGCTGGAAGTCCGTGACCTCCTCGGGCCGTTCGTCAATGAGTAGCACAACGACATGCACCTCCGGATGATTCGTCGTGATGGCATTGCAAATCTGCTTGAGAATCGTGGTCTTCCCGGTGCGGGGAGGAGCGACGATCAGGCCCCGGGTCCCCTTTCCGATGGGAGTGACCAGGTCGATGATTCGCTGCTCCAAGTGTTCCGGGGAGGTTTCCAGGCGGAACTTCTCCACCGGATCAATCGTCGTCAGGTTCTCAAACCGGATGGCATGAATGTATTCCTGATAAGTCTTCCCGTTCACCCGGAGAACTTCCCGCAACTGAGGACTGTTGCCCTTGTGGGGAGGATTCACCGTGCACTCAATGTGGCACCCTTCCCGAAGACCCAGACGCTTGATGGAATCCGGTGTCAGAAAAACATCCGTGGGTTTCGGGGCATAGTGGGCCTTTCCTGAACGCAGGAACCCGAAGCCCTTCTCGGATATTTCAAGAAAACCTTCATGGATCAGGGGCTGCCCGTCCGGCCCCAATTGTGGCCCGGCGGGACGCACGGGCTGGGGAGGCCCTCCCGGGCGGGCTCCCTGGCCTGGACCCGGCTGCGGCCGCGGGCCCGCACCTGGGATTGGACGCGGCGCACCGGAGGCGCCGGGACGTGCCGGACCTCCTGTCGGCCTTCCTCCCGGGTTGATGTTCTGCGCCGGAACCCTGGATGCCGCGGCCGTCGTCCGTGCCGCACCCACTTCCGCCGAACCTCCCGTGCTTCCCGGAGACCAATCCGCAGGGGCGGAAGCCGGTGACGGAACCTGTGCACTCTTGTCGCTCATATGATGTGTAACCCGTCCAGAAAGGGTTCGAACCCAGGGAGAAGCGTTGCAAATTCCACGCAACCGCACGAATTCCGAACTTGGGGAAGCAGCCCTGGATCTAAGTTCCAGTCAGGACTGACGAACCTTGGACCGAAAATTGTTAGCGGCAAATCGCGTCGCAGGCAACTGTTAGTTCGAGTGAACGCCGGTTTCGCGGCCTCTCCTTCAAACCCGACCCGCAACAGACGGGCTAGCGCCTCCGCGTGTTCAACACCTTGAGCGCTTTCCGCGTGTGGGTCACCCGCATCACCAGCAATCCGTTCCTGGCGTCCGGGCTGGTGGCGCTATAGGCGTACTCAATGTTGATCCGGGCAGCCGACAACTTCCTCGCAATCTCCGCCAGGGATCCCGGGCGATTGTCCCCCTGCATGAGAATGACGTCCGTCTCCACCACCAAAGCCCCCCGCTCCTCGAAGACGGCCATGGCCCGCCGGGAATCGCTGACCACCATTCGCAGGACGGTGTGGTCCACCGTGTCGCTCATGGAAAACGCCAGAATATTCACCCCCAGGTCCGACAGCGCCGAACACACCCGCGCCAGCGCCCCGGGACGATTGTTCAAAAACAGCGCAAGCTGGGTGGCCACTGCGATGGACGACATGAGGACTTTGGATGGGTGCCGGACTTGAAGGGACGGCACCCGCAAGAGGAAACCCAGCCCCGCCTCCGGTCAATCCGCGAGAAGTACCGCGAACAGGAGATCCGCCACGCCTCCCGAAAAGAAACGCCGCCCCCCGCAAGGAAGGCGGCGTTCCACCCAAACGACCCTAACAAGTCCTGCCACCCGGCAGGACGGCCGGCTATATGCAACTCCAATGCCAGATGCCCTTGTCCGGGAGAGTTTCAACCCAGGGACACCCGTCGACGCCCAATATTCACCCATCGCCCGTCCACGTCACCGCATCGGATCCACACGCAGTGGGCTGACTGCGGGAAAATCCCCCCGGGCTGCGTGAGAATCACGCACCCGTGGCGCCGCCATCACCTACTCCCCGGTTACGGAAATGGGACAAATCCCGCCCGCCTCAGTCCACGCTGCAGGACGCCGCTTCGGCGCAGCCGCTTCCAGACAGACCCGGTTCGATGATTCTCCGCCATCAGCAATATCGGCCCCTGGTCAATTCCCAGGGTATCGGAGGCCCACCAGTCCTGGTCCCGATTGAATGAATCTCGAAAGCCATAACGCCCCCAGAGGCGGTCGCGATACTTCCGCTCCAGGGCACGCAGCGTCGGCAGGCAGACCTCGGGTGCAAACGGCAGTGATCCGCCGACCGCCGTCGGCGCCAGCGTTCCGTCATCGTTCTCCGCCGGAGGGGCGCCGCGCGCGGCATATCCCCGAGGTCCATCGCAGGCCGTCAATCCCCATTCAAGCGGGCCGTAATTCGCAAAGCGAGCGGCGCGGGACATGCAGTAGGAGCGTTGCGCGAGCGTCGCCCGGCGCGAGTTCTCAAAATACGTGATGCCGCGGGCTCCGAGACGGAAGTCGCTGATCCCCCGAAAATCCACCCAGCAATGGGTGTACTGATGTCCGAAGAGCGGCGCGAATTCGACGAATGCCTGTCCTTGGTTGGTCTGCCAGCGATACCCCTGGGTCCAGGCCGACCAGGACACGGAGGTCCCTGAATCCTCGGCACCGCCGCCGCCCTCCGCGGCCCCCAGCGCCAGGAGATAGAGGATCATCCCCTCGTTGTATCCGATCCAGCGGGACTCCAGAAAACCCTTCTCGGGACTCCAACCCATCGAAAAGGTGGACGCTCCCTGGGCCATCCAGTTCCAGTCGACCCGCTCCACCATGCCCCTCGCCTTTTCCCGGATCCGCGTCTCCGTCTCATTTCGACCGTCGAAGAATTCGGCGGCGTCGAGCACGCCCGCCAGCAGGAGGGCGGTGTCGATGGACGACAGCTCGCAGTTCCACGCCCGAAGACCGGAATCCATCTCGAGAAAGTGGTAGTACCAGCCGCGGCAGCCATTGATGCCCGTGGCGGCGGTGCCCTGGGGCCCGTCCGCCAGGGTCCCCAGGGTTCGCAGGATCCGCTCGCCTCCCGCCTCCCGGGAAATCCAGCCCCGCTCAATTCCGATGCAGAGGCCCGAAAGGCCGAATCCCACCGCCGCGATGCTGCACTTTGAGTCCGCCCTGGAGCGATCCCGAATCAGACCGTTCCCAGGGTTGGCCTCCATCCAGAAATAGTCGAACGCAGCCCGCTCCAGACGATTCAAGAACGCGTCGTCCGTCTCGGGCGTCTCGTCTGCACGCGCTGCGACGGGCCATGCCGCCAACATCATCCACACGACCCAAACCATTCGGGACCATTTTCGCCAGGACATGGACAAATCCTAACGGGACGGATCCGTCTTCCAATCCATTCCGGCCGTGGCCGCCCCATCCGGCCCGGAGTGAAAAAATCTTCGCGGTCGGCATCCGTCGCGGCGCGGCATCCGTAACTGCATTGAACACGGAAACCGACTCCACTTCATGAAAACCTCACTCCACACCCTACCCACACTGCTCCTCACCGTCGCCGCCGGCCTCGGATTGCCCGGGGCCTTCGCGTCCAGCCACCGGGAGGCACCCCTCATCACAACGACCCCCAAGCTGGACTGCACCGATTTCTATCTGTTCGGAAGCTATGAAACGGGCCGCGGCGACTACGTCACCGTGGTGGCGAACTATCTCCCCCTCCAGGACGCCTATGGCGGTCCCAACTACTTTCAAATGGATCCGAAGGGCATCTACGAAATCCATTGGGACAACAACGGAGACGCCATTGAGGACCTCACATTCCGCTTCCAGTTCGCCAACACCGGAAGAAATGCCGCACTGGTCATCGGCACCGGCGACAACAAGCGCACCAATGCCATCCCCCTGCTCGCCGCGGGCCAGGTGACGGCGGGGAACACGGGGAACTTGAACGTGGACCAGACCTATACGCTGAGCCTGGTCCGGGGCGCCCGTCGCACGGGCACCGTGATCCCCATCCTGAATCCGCTCGATCAATCCCCCAACTTCACGAAACCGCAGGACAACGTCGGCAACAAGACCTTCCCTGACTACGAGGCCTACGCCCGTCAGTACATCTACGAGATCGCCCTCCCCGGAACCGAAAAGAAGGGGCGGGTGTTCGTCGGGCAGCGAAAGGATCCGTTCGTCGTCAACCTCGGGGAGGTCTTCGATCTCGTGAACCTGAATCCCCTGGGTCCGGTGGACGGTGCCAAGGACACGCTCGCGGACAAGAACGTGACCGCGCTGTGCCTGGAACTTCCCAAGGAGTTCCTTCTGTCGGGTGGCAGCGGTCCGGTGCTCGGGGCCTGGACCACCGCAAGCGTCGTCGAGGGGACCACCACCAACCAGGTGTCCCGTCTCGGCATGCCCCTGGTGAACGAACTGGTCATCGGGCTTGGGGACAAGGACAAGTTCAACGCCTCGGAACCGAAGGACGACGGGCAATTCGTGGATTATGTGACCCATCCGACCCTGCCGGCCCTGCTCGAACTCCTGTTCAATGTCCCGGCCCCGACCGCATTTCCCCGCACGGATCTCGTGGCCGCCTTCGCGACGGGCATCGACGGGCTCAACAAGAACGGATCCGTCGCGGAAATGCTGCGGCTCAACACCGCCATCCCGGCAACGCCAAAGGATCTGCAGAACAATCTCGGCGTCATTGCCGGGATCACCCAGGGAGTCCTGGATGCGTCCCGGGCGGATCTCGCCGGATTCCCCAACGGGCGGCGCCCGGGTGATGACGTGGTCGACATCGCCCTCCGGGTGGTGATGGGCAAACTGCTCCGCCCTGAAGTGGCTCCCGTCGGGGACGCTCCGCTCACCGACGGAGCCCGGGTCGACGCCTCCTTCTTTTCAAACAGCTTCCCCTATCTCACATCCCCCCTCGCAGGTTCCCCCAATGACCTCAGCATCACCATTCAACCGCAGATCGCCCCCACCTTGAACGCCCCCTTCAAGGCGGTGCCCGGAACTTTTGACCCGGCCACGCGCCGGCTGACGGTGTCAGGGGCGGGAGCCGACTCCGGATTTCTTGGCATCAAGAGCGATGCGAAGGCTTCCCTCACCGAACCGGCCGTCTCGGACGGCAAGCTCTCCGCCGGTGTGAAGTGAACATTTTGGCGTCCCTCGGATGAGGGACCCCGGCGGGTCCTGCGCCTATTCCCGTGTGAGCGCAGGACCCGCTGTTAACGCGAAATTCACGTCATGTATCCCCGCCTTTCCATCAGGGTCGCCGCCGCAATCCTGGCCTTGCCGTGCCTGGTCGCTGATGCGGCGGGAACAGCGGACGCTCCCCGGCGACCGCAGTCCGACTCCGAGATCGTGGCGAAACTCAGGCCGGGGGCGCTGCCGGCGTCGGAGCGTGAATCCCGGCAGTGGCGACTGGATCTGGAGAGGAATCCCACCAACCTCCCGCTAGCACTTGCGTCCGCACGACGCAGTGTCCAGAGAGCCCGGGACGAGGCGGATCCCCGACAATTGGGGGCCGCGATGGCGGCGCTGGCGCCCTGGTGGTCGGACAACGAGCCCGGCCCTGAAGTCCGGGTGCTTCGCGCCATCATTCGCCAAAGCCTTCACGAATTCGAGCCGGCCATCCGGGATCTTGAGGCGGCCGTGCAGGGCAGTCCCCGACACGCGCAGGCATGGCTCACGCTTTGTTCGCTCCACACACTCCGCGGAAACTTTGCGTCCGCCCGAGGCGCCGCCCTTCAACTGGGGAAACTCTCGGACCCGTTCACCACGCTCGCCGTGGCGGCCCAGATCGGGTCCCTCACCGGACACGCCGCCCAGGCGCAGTCAAGTCTGACCCAGCTCCTCGAGTCCGAACCCGCCGGGACGCCCCCGGAACTCCGGCGATGGGCGGAAACCCTGACCGCCGAGATTGCCGACCGCAGGGGCGATTTCGATGCCGCCGGGAACCACTTCAGAAAAGCCATCCGCCTCGGCCCCCGGGACCCCTACCTGCTCGCCACCTATTCCGACTTCCTGCTCGACCGGGGTCACCGTGGCGAAGTGGCGGACCTGCTTCAAGGCTGGGACCACGCCGACGGCCTCCTCCTGCGTCAGGTCGAGGCCACCGGCAATCCCGCCCTCGCCCGGGAACTGGGAGACCGTCTGGACTCGGCCTTCGCCCGTGGCGACAAACTCCACCTGCGCGAGGCGGCACGCTTTGAACTTCGCATCCGGCACAGACCCGGCCGCGCCCTGACGCTGGCCCTCGAGAATTGGGACCTTCAACGGGAACCCGCGGATGTGCGGATCCTGTTTGAGGCGGCCACGGCGGCTCGGGACCGGAAGGCTCTCGAAACGGTCCGGACGTGGATGGAGTCCACCGGCCTCGAGGACATCCACATCCCCCACCCGCCCACCCAAAACCACCGGGAATAGCGTCATGTCTTCGCTCCACCCACTCCGACTACCCGGATCACGGATCCTCAAGGAGCCCAAACCATGGCGGCTTTGGAGGAGCCTCCTTCTACTGGGCCTCTGGATTCTTGCGACCGAAAGCCGGGCTTCAGCCCATTCCTCAAGCAGGGCTTTCCTCCATCTCCGTCGAACCACCGAGGCCATCCACGGCCGCGTCGAAATCCCGCTCCGGGATCTGGAGGAGAGGCTCGGCCTGGATGCCAATGACGACGGCTCCCTGACCTGGGGCGAGATCCGCCGGCGCGAACAGGATCTCTGCGACTATGTCACCCGGCGTCTGGTGTTCGAGGCGAAGGGAGGCAGGGTCCCGTTGGGTCTCGCGCCCGTGGAAGTCTCCCGGCATGAGGGGGAGCCCTACCTCTCCTTGGACCTCAACGTCTCCCCGATTCCGCAGACCGATGAATTCCGGATACGATATGCGATCCTCCTGGATCAGGACTCCCTTCATCAGTGCCTGATCCAGGCCGAATGGTCGGGCGAAACGCGCATCGCAGCCCACGGACGGGAGGAAGTGTCATTTCCGGCGGTCTCCACGGCCGTCCCGGGCATCCCTTGGACCTCCCTGGTGACCGAGGGGGCGCACCACATCTGGACAGGCTATGATCACCTCCTGTTCCTCTTCGCCCTGCTGCTTCCCTCGGTGCTTCATCGGACCCGAACAGGTTGGGTTCCGGCGGGGAGGTCCCGGGATGTCGTGCGCGAGGTGGTGAAAGTCGTCACCGCATTCACCGTCGCCCATTCCATCACCTTGTGCGCCGCGACCCTGGGCTGGATCCACCTTCCGGGACGCTTCGTGGAAACCACCATCGCGGCCAGCATCCTCCTCGCCGCCCTGGCCAATCTCACCGGGTCCCCTCCTCCCAACAGCATGGATTCCCCATGGAGATTCAACCTCCCCCCATGGATCCGTCCGCGGGGTTGGATGGTCGCCTTCACCTTCGGACTGATCCACGGATTCGGCTTCGCATCCGTCCTGGAAACCCTGGGCCTGGAGCGAGGCGGACTTCTCCACCCCCTCATCGGTTTCAACATTGGCGTCGAAGCAGGCCAACTCGCCGTCGTCGCCCTGTTTCTGCCGGTGGCACTGTGGCTCCGGAGCAGCCAGCTTTACCGGACGGCGGTGCTGCCCGGCGCGTCGATCCTGATCCTATTGCTTGCCGGAGGCTGGATGCTGGAGCGTGCGCTGGATCTCCGGTTCATGCCGTTTTGATTCGGCAGCCGGCCACGCGTTCCCACGACGACGACCTCACTGAGGGGCATCACCGGACGGGATCTCAACGGAGTCCCCGCCTTCCGCATCCAGGTTCTCGATCCGGAGGCGCATGTACCGGCTCGGTGTCGTCGACAATGGGATGGAGTCACGGACCGTGACCTTTCGAAACTCCCCTTCCAGGACGCTTCCCATCGGAACCAACCCGCTCTCGGACCAATCCAAAAGATTCCCCGAAGCCTCCACCCGATAGACGACATCGGCGGGAGCGGGTTCCGGCTTGGAGTAGGTGAGGGAAAGGTAGCGTTGTCCTCCAGACATCACGACCTCCTGGACAATCCCTCCCCCGGCAACGGGAGAGGAACTGCCGGCACCGGATCTTGAGAGAATTGGTCCTCCGGACAACCGAAGCCCCACGGAAGAGGCGGCCGCGGCGCGCGCCGCGAGGGACTGGACTCCCGCGAGTGTGGTCACCGACTTGGGAACGGCGGATTCCAGACTCACATAGTCGAAAACGAGCCAATAGGCCACGGACTGGGCGTTCGGCCCGACCCGGATGAACTCAATCGAGTTCGCACCGGCGGTCGCGAATACTTTGGAGACCGGCACCTCAAAACTCACCCTCGTGGCCCGTTCCAGGCGGTTGGAGTAAATCACGGTCGAAACTCCCTTCCCGTTCTTGAAGCGAACCACCAGGTCATGGGTCCCAAACCCGCCGCCCAACCGGTTGATGGGCGCTCCATAGCGAAATCCTCCCGTGGGCAACTCAAAGTTGAGGCGGAGGCGGGACGCGGGATTGACGTCATTGGCTCCGAGCATGAAGTGGACCCGGTTGGTCTTGTCCGCATTGGAAAGGGCGCGCTCCCAGGCCGTATAGGGTTCCTGCTTGGGCACGTTCAAGGCCGCCCGAAGCCCGTTGAAACCCACGGGAAAGACGCCCACGCAGTAGTAGTCGTCGTCCCGGTCGGGATTGGCCGTCGCCGAGTAGAGCGGATCCCCCGGGAGCCGCGTGACCCGCCCTGGAGCCAGATCATCGATGCGGTTCTCGAAGGAAAATTCTCCATAGGGATCGTACGGAACGGTGCCCGGAACGTCGTCCTTGCCAATCTGCCAAAGCAACTTGAACGGGGCCAACTCCGGAGGCGGGTTGCCGCTCGACCCGGATCCCCCGTTGACCACATGGGTCAATTGCGCGCCCTGACTGAAATTGTAGTAGGAACCGCCGGGAACGGCCTCCAGGGTCAATGTCCTCACCATGTAGGTGACCGTTTGTCCGGCCGTCGCCGTCTCCGTGAACGTGGCTGCACTCAACGGCGAAGCCGTCACGCGCGTGAAGGGACCGTAGGGCGATGAACCCCGATAAACGTGGTATCCGGTCAGGTCAGCCTCCGTTGACGGCGACCACACAAGGGTCACCTTGCCCGAGGCACTCGAGACGGACAGATTTCGCGGTGGTTCGACCACGTGGAGACGCAACGCAGGATCCCCCATGAGCCCGGTATGAGTCCCACCAAAGGGAGGGGATGAACCCCAGCGGGGTGCCCCCGGAAGCAGCGAGGTGCCTCCGGCAATCGGGCCGTTCTGGGAAGCCCGGATGGAATAGCCAATGGTCTCCCCCATGCCCATGTGATGCATGAAGTAGTGGGGGGTTCCCGCCCAGAAACTCGCAAGCGCCAGGGAATCCCCGGTCGCATTCCCGGCCAGCACCGCCCTCATCAGGTTGTTCGGGGAATCCCAGTCACCGAAATAACTTCCGAACATTCCCATGAAAACCACGCGATTCGGCCGGGTTCCAAAATCGGTTGTCGAACCCAGCCCGGAGGTGGATTCATAGCCCGAATATCCCCCGCTGTATCCGAGCAGATAGTTCTTTCCGCCGGCGTAGTTCGTGGAGAACCACTGTCCGGAAAGGGCCACGTCGATGGGCACCAAGGGAGGACGCCCCAGCGTGGAGCTTGACCAATGAAGCGGCGTCAATCCTGTCATCCACGCCGTCAGCGCGTCATAGACCAGCGTCCGCCTCGGGATGGCCGTATAGGCACCGGTCTTGAAGCGGTAGGCGTGGGCCTTGGCGAGATAACGACGCATCAGGTCCACTTCCGTGACCGCTGCCGTCGGCGCCTTTGTCAACCCGGACAGGTCCACCCGTCCCACGGCGAGTTCGACCGGACTGGGGAAAAGCGACTGGTCGAACTTGCCATCCCCGGGAACGTTATGATTCCTCGGATTGCTCGCCCCCACACTATTGACCGTCACATCGGTCCAGACTCCATCCATGTCCCCGTAGTACCCGTCGGCCGACCAGGCACCCATGTGGTTGGCGTGTCCGTCGGGAGCATTGTTGCCGGAGTAGGGAACGGGAACGTGCCCGAACAGGTACACCATCCGCACATTCTCGGGATCGGCTTCATAAGCCGCCTGGATCAGGGCCTTGACCGAGGGAACGCTCGCGGTCCTCGCCACCGGGATTCGGACCACGTTCCAGCCGTCGCCCGCCAGGTCGGCCACCAACTGGTTGATCTCGGGCGCCAGGGGCGTCAGCAGGGTTTGATCGAGGACCAGCAGCAGGGTGCCCCTGGATTCCAAGGCGGGCACCCGGATTCCCGCGCTCAAGTACCCCATCGCCGTCTGGGGCATCACCGTGACCGGCGTCGCATTGAGCGTCCGCTCCAGCCAGTACTCGTATTCGACGCCAATTGCCGCCGTCGCATCCGAGAAATTGGTGGTCGTGAGTCCAAGATCCGCCAGCTTGATCCAGGTGGGATCCCCTTTCAGGCGGCGGTGAATGCGCTGCGCGGTGATGTTTCCCTGCAGGCGCTGGCTCCAGGACAGGCGAAGATATGGGGCGGTTGCCGAGGGGCGCGCCTCAAGGTCCACCACGAAATCCGAGGGCCGGGGTGTCTGGGCCTCCAATCTCAGCCCAGCCTCCAGCAGGAGGAGTCCGACAAGAACCGGAGCGGGCGGAACCCCGGTGGAAAGGATGCGGCACATCAGCAGACCGAGCGAGCGAATCATAGGGAAGAGGCGGGAAATAGGGTGCGGTCGACACCAACCGAACCTGCGTTTCTTCTGGGCTGTCTGCTCTGAGTTGAAATCGGATCATGAACCCGGACCCGCGTGCGGACGGACCCGGGACACGGCATTCCCCGCCGCTCGCCGGCACCGGGGGCGCGTCGGGCGGGTCGACCATTCATGTCGAATGCTTGTTCCATGTTTGTGGACACGACTGGGCCGCAGCCTCCCGATGCGGCCGGGAGACGGCGAAGACGGGAATCGGTCCCGCCGCGTTGGAGTTGGCACCTCGCAGGGCAGGTCATCGGTCCCGGACTTCGGCGTCCCAGCTTCGATGACGGAGGTACAAGCCCTGCTTCCTTCCGGGGCTTATTCATCCCGCCGACGGTCGGCGAAATTTACGGAAGGGAGTACAAACAAATGAGTTATTCCATGAAATCTTACTAACATCAATCAAAATGTTCCCCCAGGCCTATGCCGCTTTAATGAACCCCAAGGAAGGCAGGGCCGAGAAATTGCCAATGTTGGGCAGGACGTAATTCATGCTGCCGGACGGGACACCAAACCATTGCAGCAGTTCGGCAAAATACTTGTCGATGGGGGTGCTCGGAAGCATGCGTCCCCCGCGTCCCACGTCGTCCGGGCTGTCCAAGGCCAGGCTCGGGTACGTCCCAAAAATCTTCCCACCGTCCACCGGACCGCCAAAGACGAACGCGTTCCCCCCCCAGGCATGGTCGCTTCCCCGTCCGTTGGACCGCAGGGTCCTCCCAAAATCGGACGCCGTGAAGGTGACCACATCGTTTGCCAACCCGAGAAGCTCCAGCGCGTATTGGAAGGCCCCGATCGCGGTGTCGAGGGTCGCCAACATGCCCGACTGCGTGTCCAAAAGCTCCCCGTGATGATCCCACCCCCCCATGTTGATGAAGAATGACTGCCGGCTGAGTCCAAGCTGGCTGCCGATCTTGATCGTTTTCGCGACCGTCTTCAGGGTCATCGCCAGGGAATTGGATGCGGGAAACAGGGCGTCCACCGTCGCCCCCAGCGAGGCTCCGGTGGAATCGAATTGTTGCTGGAAGTACTGCTGCGCTTCATCGCTGGACTTCGTGATCTGGGAGAAGCTTTCCATCAACAGATTGGAGTAATGCTGCTCCAGCGTGCTGCGAAGGACGCCGTTCTTGAGCTGCATCGGGTTCACGGCCGCGCCGCCGGAGTCCGCCGCGAACGTCAGGGAACCATTCTGGGTGATCGCAAACGGCTGGGTCTGATTTCCCACCTGCAACACATTGTTTCCATTCAGGGAAATGCTCATGGAGATCCCCCCCTGATTGTGCGCGGCATTCAGGATGTCGGCCGCCCGTCCCACCCACCCGGTCAGATGTCCGAGGCCCTGGGGAACCGCCGTCTGCCACTGCTCCGCCTGATCCGAATGGGAGAACAGCGACCGCGGCACCGGCAGCGCGAGGTTGTTGCCCTGCTCCCAGGCGTTGTACTGCGCCTTGGTGATCGGCTGCACCAGTGTTCCCACGTTCGCCACGAACGCGAGCCGACGCTTCCCAGCGAAGCGCGATCCCGTCGTCCCGTTCACCATGTCGCGGATCTGGGGACACGACGGATGCAGCCCATATCCGGTCAACGGAGTCGCCAGGGGAAGCAGCGAGGACTGCGCAAGGGCCAGCCCCCCCTCCGTCCCGGCCGCCCCCCGGGAGACGGAATACGCGGTGTAGCGCGAATCGGTGGGAACCAGAAAATTGAACGAATCCATGCCCCCGTTCAAAAACAGGCACACCAGCGCCTTCCGGCCGGGTGCGGTCTGGGCGGTCAGGCTGTTCGCCAGTTTCAGATTGAGCAGGGTGTTCAGCAGGGCGCCAGAGCCCACCGCTGCACAGTTGATCTGCCGGAGGAATCCGCGACGTGAGAGGGAATTCATGGGCGAAAGAATGGGGGGGGACTAACGCTGCACGGCTCCTTCAGGGCAGGCTGCCGCGAGAAAGACCGCCAACCGGACACGCATCATCCGGTCATACGAGGGGACCTGAAGCAGCGCGTCTTCGATCTGGCCCCGGGTCGTGGCCGACATCTGCCCTCCGCAAAAGAGGAGATTGAGTTCATCCAACAAGGTCCCGGGATCGCCCGCGATCGCGGTCAGGTCGCCGAAGTCGGGCTCAAACTGATAGGTCCCGAAATAGGAGATTCCACCATCGATCATGTCCCAAAGGCGGTTCGGAAACGCGATGCTGGTAATGCTGTCGGTGATCTGGAACACGGGACCGAACAGCCCGCGATCCCCGAGAAGTCCCGGCGGTTGGTGGTTCGGACGGAAGAAATTAAACACCGTGGGGGAATTGAGCGGATCCTGGAGCGCCAGATCGCTGAACTGCCCGAAGTCCCACCAGAGTAGGTTGTCAAACCGGTCCATCTTCTCCACCCGGGCCAGGGCCATCGCCCGATACACGGGCTCCTTCAACCGCCCGTAGTGGACCACCGACGCGGCCCGCTGGAGATCGCGCGCCTCGGGATCCAGAAGAATGGCCCGGATCACCGCGCCCAAGTTCCCCCGCCGTCCCGAACCGTCGTTCGCAAAGACAGCGGAGATTCTGGAGACGTACGCCGGGGACGGATTTGCCGTCACCAGGAACTGGATCAATTGCGAACCCAGGAACGGCCCGGTGTTCGGGTGATCCACCAAGCTGCGCAGGGCATCCTCGACGTCCCGCTCGGCATTGACCCGGGTCTGGTTCCGGGCCGGAATGACGTAGCCCTTCAACAGGGTTTTGGCACCGAAATCGTGGCGATCCGGCCAGAGCTCCATCGGGAGGTTGAAATCCTCATCGTTGACGCCGCCGCGCCCCCAGTACATGCCCGCATACCACATGCCGGTGAAGACACGGGCAAACTCCGTGATTTCGCGGGTCCCGTATGTCGGGATGGGCTGCCCGAGGGAGTTCAAGACCCTCGTGCCGTCCTGGTTCAGCTCCCAGAGCCCGATGGTGAACAACTGCTGAACCTCCCGGGCATAGTTCTCGTCCGGATACTGGTTGATCGCCGGAGCGGCCTTTTCATTGCCCAGGTGGCTGAGATACACGCCCATGGCCGGATGGAACGTCACCTCCCGCAGCAGATCGTAGTAGTTGCCGAAGGCATTTCGGACGAGGACGTCATAATAGCTGCCCATCGCCTGGGGTCGGAACGTGAACTGGTCGTGACGCCGGGAAATGACGAGAATCTGGCTCAGCGCAAACGCCACCCGCTGACGGAGCTGATCCGGCCCGGCGATCGCCGCGCGCGCAAAGCTCGTCGCAAGGTTGGAGGACCTCACGATTTCACCCGCCGCGTTGTAGCTGTAGGTCAGGTCCGTCCTCGGCCCGTAGTAGTCCTTCACGATGCCGCGAAGGTACGGGAGTTGATACGTCGCCGGCTGGCGGTTGATCTGGTCGTCAATCCACGCGGCAAATCCCATTCGCTGGACCCGGTCCAACTCCTTCGTGGTGGGACCAAACGAGGACTGCTCCAGAAAGCGCGCCGCCTGAAGTCGGGAGACGGCCTGACCCGTTGCCGTGGCGCCCGGACGAAACAGCTCCACATATCGCAAATAATCGCCGGACACCTTGTCCAGGACGGTACCCTTCGGAGAGAGGACCCTCATGGAGGAGCGACTGCTGTCCTCGCGCTCCGGATCTGTTCCCAGAACCCGCTCCGTCCAGTCACTCAGACCATCGGCATCCGAGTCCACATCCAGAGTGTCCACGCGATAGAGTTCCGAGGCGACCAGGTCAATCCGGTTGGACAACACCACGCGGGAAACTCCCCCCATCGTCAACGGGGGAGCCGTGTACTCGACCCACGGATTGCCGCCGGAGCTCCAGAACAGCGTCTGCTTCTTGCCCGGTTGATTGGGCCAACTGAGGACCACATCGGGGGCCTGCGGCGTGAACGTCAGTGAAATCTTCGAGTTGGGGTCAAACGGATCCGTGCCCCACAGCGCCTCCTGGGCGTTGGTGAGCGTGTCACCATCGGCGTCACCTCCCGGCGGGAGGTTGAATGCCGAATACCGCACCTCCCAGGAATCCGGAAATCCATCGCCATCCAGATCCTCACCACCGGGCAGGGTCGCCCCGGCAAACTGGGGACGACTCGTGGCATCCAGGGGATTCGAACGTTCCGAGACTTCGACCCCGTCCGAAATCCCATCCCCGTCGGTGTCCGGCCTGGAGGGATTGGTCCCACGGACCCATTCCCCCCGGGTATCCAGTCCATCCCCATCGCGATCCTCCAAGGCGTCGGCCGGGGAATCCTTGTTGTAACCGTTGGCGATCTCCCAGGAATCCGGGATCCCGTCATCATCCGTGTCGCGGAATGGCGCGAACCGTGGGAAGGAGACCAGGGGGGTCGGGGTGAAATAGAGATCCACGCCCATGTGGACATCGAGGACGGCCCGATCACGGACCCCATCCGCGTTCATCCACGTGGCGGTTCCCAAATCCACCGCGGACGCCGCCGTGCAATTCGAGAAGGTGCGGAACACCACCTGCCTGTTCCGTGTTTGATTCCGAATCTCGAAGGTCAGCGTCCAGGAGTTGCCGGTACCCCGCTGGGCGATCATTCGGAACTGCAACCGGTCCGACAGATCCATCGGACCGTATCCGCTGAATCCGAGGTCCGCGGTGAGATCCTGCACGCGCGATCCCGTCGGAGCGTCCCTGAATCCCGCCCCGGCGCGTCCCGGGGCACTGAAGGCCCCCGGTGCCTCCGAGGAAAACACATGGCTGAGCACCCCACGGTAGTAACGGAGCCCCATGGTCATGGAACGGAAGTCCGCGCCGCTCGTGTTGCGAACCCCGAAGGTAACCAGGGAATCCTCGTTGAGCTCATCCGGCGAAAGCGCGCCCACGCCGTGGTTCCAAGCCAATTGGACATTCTCAAGATTCCATTCCCACTTGGGCGTCGTGGCCGTGTATTTCGGAGTCCAACCGGTGAAGGTCGGCGATGAGGACTCCTTGAATCCGGGATCGGTTCGGTACCGGACCTCGTCAAAGTCGCCAACGCCATCCGCATCCGTGTCCACCAGATTGACATTCGACGGCAGGGCTCCCCCGGATTCCTGGCCATCCAGCAACCCATCCCCGTCACTATCGGGCCGAAGAACGTTCGCCGTCGTCTCGCCGCCGTCCGCAACTCCGTCCCCATCCGTGTCCACCTTCCGCGGATCACTGCCCCGCTGGAACTCCTGGAGGTTCGTCAAGCCGTCACCATCCGTGTCCGTACCCGCGAGCAGCGTGGACCCGGGCTGCAGCCCATTCTTGACCTCCCACCAGTCGGGAATTCCGGACCCGTCGCCATCGAGTGTGGCGTCGACGATTTGCACGGCGTGAATGCCCAGCGCGTACCCGGACACATTCGAAACCGTGAGCGTCGCATTCGGGGTGGTGAGATTCGCGTAGCGGACCAGGTTGCCCCGGCGATAAGTGTTTCCCGGGGGAATCTCGATGAACTCGTTCTGGGGTGGCGCGGATTGCGTCACGAAGAGGCGATCCGTTGCCGGATCGGTCCCCAGGCGCACCCGCCCGCGATAGCCGTCCACAAAGCCGCCCACCACCACGTAAAGATCATACCTCGCGAACGGGATATTGCTCACCGTGAGAGTCACCGGAGAGGTCGTCGCCGCCCTCAGAAACCCATTCATGAGCACCTGGTCCGCCGACCCCTTGTTGCGGCTGCTTTCCGTGGCCAGTGATGTCCACGCAACCTTCATGTTCGGCAGAGCCACCCCGTCGCAACGCACAAGCTGTCCGGCCACTGGTTGGGCGATGTCGGCGGTGTTCCCGCTTGGAAGGTTGTACACCCGCATGGGACGGGTGTCGTTCCAACGAATCTGGGGAATGACTCCCGCGAGGGAATTGGTGCTCAGGCCACCCTCCGGATCGGTGTCCGATACAAAATGGATTCCCACCGCCCCACGAAAGACCGAGGGCTTCTGGGTTCCGTTCGTGGGACTCGTCCCCATTCGCCGCTCCACAATGTCCCAGGCCCCGTCCCCGTCGGTGTCCGCCAAAAGCGGTGAAGACGCCGGCGTCCCGTCGACCTCCTCACCATCGGTCAGTCCATCCTTGTCGGTGTCGGGGGAAAGCGGATCGGTGCCCAGCGTCCGCTCCCGTCCGTCACTGAGACCATCCCCATCCGTATCCCAGCGATTGGGGTCCGTCGAGTTGACCCCGAGATTGTACTCCTGAAGGGCGGTCAACCCGTCCCCATCCCGGTCGCTGGCCGCATCGGACGCGTTCACATCGCTCAGGTGATTGTCGATCTCCCAGGTTGCGGGAAGGCGGTCATTGTCCTTGTCGGCAATGCCATTGAGGTCGGCCTCCAGTCGGACGAAATTAAACCCGATCCAGTAGGAATATCCCGCCAGTCCAGGTCCAACGCGGACGAACTCAACGGTGTTGGGTCCGGCCTTCGCCACCGAATTTGACGCCAGGAAATCCAGGGAGATCCGGGAAGGCGCGGAGATCCGGTTGGAATACAGGAGGGTCGTCGCGCCGGTGGCATTCCGGAGACGGACCACGATGTCGTGATCCCCAAATGAGGAGGGAACGCCGGTGGCGACCGCCGCGCCTGAAGGCAGCTCGAAGATCAGCCGCAGCGGCGTCGCCGCCGCTGCCTGGGCGCTGGTGAGGAAAAAATGAACGCGATTCGTCGGATCCCCCCGGGTCAGGGCGCGCTCCCAGGCGGAGGACGGCTCAGGAAATGGAACCGAAAGCAGTGCCCCGAGGCCGTTGAAGCCCGCAGGGTAATTCCCCGTGAAGTAAAAATCGTCGTCGGCCCCGGGATTGTTCAGGGCATTGTAGAGCGGATCGCCGGCGACCCGTGTGACCACGCCCGGTGCTGGATCGGCAATGTTGTTCTGGGCGGAAAACTCCCCCATCGGGTTATACGGACCCACCTGGGGATTGTCCTCAATCCCGAGCTGCCACACCGGCTGGAATTCGGCTCGAACCCAACCCAGAAGCAGACCACTCACCAGCGCGAGGCGTGCGCCCGCAGCGACCATCTTGAACATCCGAAAACAACTCCTGAGCCGGACCTCCTGCTTCAAGGCAGGAAAGTCATGATCGGCATATATGTCTCGGCGGGGTTGGTCACCGCGGAGACTCATAGCCACCCACCCACGGGGAGGCCAGTGCTTTTTTGAAATTTTTTGAATAGTCACCGGATTCTCGGGGAACGACTGCGTCGGGCAGGTCCCCACGCACCGATGATCCCCGGGAAAACCACGGGTGGAGGGATTCAGCCGTTGACCGTCAACCGGAGGGATCCCAGTTTTGCGGCCGCGCGACGGAATGAAGACGATCCTGTTTGTCTGCACCGGAAACACCTGCCGATCCCCCATGGCGGAGGCTTTGGCGCGTCGGGCCCTGAAGGAGGACGGGGATTGGCGGGTGCTCTCCGCGGGCATCGGCGCCGTCAACGGACAGCCCCCCAGCCCCCATGCCGTCCGTGCCATGCGGGATTCCGGGCTCGACATCACACGCCATCGCTCGCAGATGCTGACCGGACGCCTCGTCCGCGAAGCGGACATCATCTGCGCCCTGACCCACGGCCATTTGGAAGGCGTCCAATACCTGTATCCGGACGCCGCCGGAAAAGTCTTCCTCCTGGGAGGATTCGAGGCGGGCGCGTCGCCGGAGGGCGCGGACATCGCCGATCCCATCGGTGGTCCGCTGGAAGGCTACGTTGCGTGCCGCGATCAGATTGCCCGAGGAATCAACGCCTTGATCACCCATCTCCAGAATCAACCACCGGGCACCCCGACCCGGACGACGATAGCCATCGGTTCCGATCACGCGGGGTTCCCACTCAAACAGGTGCTGGTCGAAGACCTGAAGCGTCGCGGCATTTCCGTCCGTGACGTCGGCACCCACTCGACGGAATCGACCGACTATCCCGATTACGCCCACGGGGTGGCCCACGAGGTCGCCGGAGGGAAGGCCCACCTGGGAATCCTCTGCTGCTCCACCGGCATCGGCATGAGCATGGCGGCCAACAAGGTCCCTGGGATCCGCGCCGCGCTGGTGGTCAATCCGGAAACCGCCGCCCTGACCCGCGAGCACAACGACGCCAATGTGCTCTGCCTGGGAGCCCGGACCAGCAGTCCGGCACAGGCGCTCCAGATTCTGGACTCCTTTCTGCGCGCCGAATTCGCCGGCGGACGCCACGAGCGGCGCGTGAAAAAGATCGAAGAAGACATGCATCCCGAACTCACCCTGGAATCGGTGGACCCGGCGGTCGCCGAAATCATCGCCAACGAACGACGCCGTCAGCAGGAGAACATCGAGCTGATCGCCTCCGAGAACTTCACCAGCCGCGCCGTCATGGCCGCACAGGGCAGCGTGCTGACCAACAAGTATGCGGAGGGCTACCCGGGGCGCCGATGGTATGGCGGATGCGAACACGTCGACGTGGCGGAACAACTCGCCATCGACCGTGCGAAGCAGCTGTTCGGTGCGGAACATGCCAACGTCCAACCCCATTCCGGCTCCGGCGCCAACATGGCGGTGTACTTCGCCACCCTTCGCCCCGGTGACAAGCTCCTGACCATGGACTTGTCGCACGGCGGACACCTCACCCACGGCAACAAGGCCAACTTCTCGGGCAAATTCTTCGAGATCGTCCACTACGGTGTCCGCAAGGAGGATGAACGCATCGACTACGACCAGCTCGCGGCCATGGCGCGGGAGCACCGGCCCAAGATGATCACCGTCGGCGCCTCGGCCTACTCCCGGGTGATTGATTTCGAACGGATGGGATCCATCGCCAGGGATGTGGGGGCACTCCTCCTGGCCGACATCGCCCACATCGCGGGCCTGGTCGCGGCCGGAATCCACCCGAGTCCGGTCCCCTACGCGGACTTCGTCACCACCACCACGCACAAGACCCTCCGAGGTCCCCGCGGAGGACTCATTCTCTGCCGCGCACCCCACGCCAAGGCCATCGATTCCCAGGCGTTCCCCGGAATCCAGGGCGGCCCCCTCATGCACGTCATCGCCGCCAAGGCGGTTTGTTTCCAGGAGGCCCTGCAGCCCGGCTTCCGTGCGTATCAGGAACAGATCGTCGTCAATGCCCGCGCGCTGGCCGCAGGCATGACCCGGAACGGATTCCGCCTGGTGTCCGGGGGAACCGACAACCACCTCATGCTGGTGGACGTTGGAGCCCGAGGCCTCACCGGCAAACAATCCCAACTCGCCCTCGACGAGGCGGGAATCACCACCAACAAGAATACGATCCCCTTTGAAACCCGCTCCCCGTTCGAGGCCTCGGGCATCCGCCTGGGGACGCCTGCCGTGACCACCCGCGGCATGAAGGAACTCGAGATGGCGGCCATTGCCGACATGATCAGCGAGGTCCTGTTGGATGCCGCCAATCCGGCCACGGCCCACCGGGTCCGGGAACGGGTCCGCACCCTCACCGCCCGGTTCCCCCTGCCCTATTGACCTGCGGCCCGGCATCGGATCCCCGTTCTGAATGCACCCCTTTCATGGATCCGCGCGGGTCCATGAGAACTGCGCACCCGGTTCCTGCGGGATTCCCGGACTTGGGGCTTGAACCGGGAACCCGGATGACCGTGCAATTGGCGCGTGCTGCAGCGGTATTCGCCCGAGGCCTTCTTCGACGAGATGTTCACGCCTGACGGGGAGGTCCGTCCCCACTACCGGCGTTTCCAGCAATGCTTCGCCCCCTTGGCCCGGGACGAGTTTGACCAGAAGCGTCAGGCGGTGGACCTCGCGTTCCTTCGCCAGGGAATCACCTTCAACGTCTATGGGGACTCCCAGGGCGCGGAGCGCATCTTCCCATTCGATCTGGTCCCCCGGATCATCCCGGCGCGCGAATGGGAACTGCTCGAACGGGGCCTCGTCCAGCGGATCACCGCGCTGAACCTGTTTCTCCACGACATCTACCACGACCAGCGGATTCTCAAGGACGGGGTCATCCCCCCCATGTACGTCCTTTCCGGAAAGCACTTCCGGCGGGAGTTCATCAATTTCAATGTTCCCAAGGACATCTACATCCACGTCTGCGGATCCGACCTGATCCGGGGTGATGACGGCCGCTATCTGGTGCTGGAGGACAATGCCCGCTGTCCCTCGGGGGTCAGTTACGTCCTGGAGAACCGCGGTGCGATGAAACGGACGTTCCCGACGATGTTTGAACAAGTCGGGGTTCAACCCGTGGAGCACTACCCCCAGGAACTGCTCCGGATGCTGCAACACCTCGCGCCGGCAGGGGTGGCGGATCCGACGGTCGTGCTGCTGACGCCGGGTGCCTACAACAGCGCGTACTTCGAGCACACCTATCTCGCCCGGCAGATGGGCATCGAGATTGTCGAGGGACGCGACCTCGTCGTGCGGGACTCCCGCGTCTACATGCGGACCACCCAGGGGCTTCAACCGGTCCATGTCATTTACCGCCGGATCGACGACGACTTCATCGACCCGACGGTATTCCGCCGGGACTCCATGCTCGGCGTCCCCGGCCTGGTGAACGCCTACCGATCGGGCAATGTCTCCCTCGCCAATTCCATCGGCACCGGCATCGCCGATGACAAGGTGATGTACTATTTCGTGCCGCGGATGATCCGGTACTACCTCGACCAGGAACCGTTGATCGACAACGTCCCCACCTACCTGGCCAACGAGGAGGCGGACCGGAAGTACATCCTGGAGAATCTGTCCAAACTGGTGGTGAAGGCCGCCAACGAGTCGGGTGGCTACGGCATGCTCATGGGCCCCAAGGCCAGTTCCGCCGAAATCGAGGAGTTCCGGAAGAAGATCGAGTCGGATCCCCGAAACTACATCGCCCAGCCGATGATCTCCCTGTCGCGGCATCCCACGCACATTTCCGAAGGGGAATTCGAAGGGCGCCACGTCGACCTGCGCCCGTTCATCCTCTACGGAGAGAAGATCGTCATTGTCCCGGGAGGCCTTACGCGCGTGGCCCTCCGCAAGGGCTCCCTGGTCGTCAACTCCTCCCAGGGCGGAGGCAGCAAGGATACCTGGGTGCTGTACGGAGACGAATAGGCCCACCCCCCATCCACCGCATCGTCCGACGTTCCTGAATCATGCTGAGCCGAGTCGCCAACTGCCTCTACTGGATGTCCCGTCATACGGAACGCGCCGAAAACATCGCGCGTCTGGTGGACACCAACCTCCAACTGCTCCTCGATTTCCGGAACCTCGACGAGGAGCGGGTCTCCCAGCACTGGCTCCCGATCGTCCAGGCCACCGGCGACGAGGCGGCGTTCTTCCAACTCCACCCCAAGGCCACCGGTGAATCCGTCACCGAATTCCTGATCTTCCAGCAGGAGAATCCGAATTCACTGGTCCAGTCGATCTGCCAGGCCCGGGAGAACGCCCGCATGGTCCGCGACCAGATCACCTTCGAACTCTGGGAGGAGTTGAACCGCCTCTACCTGTTCGTGACCTCGCCGGAGGCCCGCCACGTGTGGCGCCGCAGCCCCAGCCACTTCTTCGAGCAGATCAAGGCGAGCTCCCTCCAGATGATCGGGATCACGTACGCCACCCTGCTGCACAACCAGGGCTGGCATTTCACCCAGATCGGGAAGTTTCTGGAGCGGGCGGACAAGACGTCGCGAATCCTGGATGTCCGCCACCAAACCCTCCCCGAGCGCGGTGCCCCCTCAGCCATCAGCCAGGCCGAGGCCCTCGAATGGTCCGCCGTGCTCCGGTCCTGCAGCGCGTGGGACGCCTACAAGTCGATCCACGGCGCCGAGGTCCATCCGAAGCCCGTGACGGAGTTCCTGCTGTTCAACGAGGATTTCCCGCGTTCGGTGCGCTTCTGCGCCGGCGAACTCAACACGGCGCTGCGCCGCATCTCCGGCGTCGCCGAGGGGCGGTTCGTCAATGACGCCGAAAAGCTGGCCGGACGCCTCCTCGCGGAGCTGCAGTTCAGCACGGTGGATGAAATCTTCAGCCGCGGACTCCACCGCTACCTCGACGAGCTTCAACTGAAGCTCAACTCCATCGGGGACGCCCTCTTCAGTTCCTACTTTTTCCTGTCGTTCGCCGGCTTTGACGAGGAGCAGTTCGTCCAGCAGGAGGAACAACAGCAGCAGATCCGTCCCTGACGGCGCCGCAGCCGCGGTGTGTCCCCGGCCCGTGGATCACGGGCTCCCCAACCATGAAACGCATCGGAATCCTCACCGCAGGGGGCGATACCCCGGCCCTCAACGCCACCATCGCCGGCGCCGTGGTCCGGGCCAACCAACTGCGGGTCGAAATCGTCGGACTCATCAAGGGGTTCAACAGCCTCTTCAATCCGCGCGTCCCGCACATTTTCCTGAATCCCCTCTTTCAGGAGATTCCGGAACTGGATCCCACCAAGGGGGGCACGCTCCTCGGCTCATCGCGCGATTTCGTGGATCCCGGGCAGACCGAGAAACTGGACGAGATCGCCGGACGACTCCGCCAATTGGGAATCGATGGACTGATCTGCGTCGGGGGCGACGGGACGCTGAACGGGCTGCAACCGCTCGCAGACCGCCTGCCCACGGTCCTGGCTCCCAAAACGATCGACAATGACCTTGGACTCAATCATCCGAGCGAACCGGATGAATGGGTGCGGGTCGCGGACACGTCACGGAAGGCCGGCTACCGCTACAAGCGGACCGAATCCCGCGCCGTCTTTGATCTCGACCAGATCGTCAACTACGCCACCCCGGGCTACGCCACCGCCGTCTTCGTTTCCGCCAGCGGCGTCGAACGCATCCGCACCACCGCCGAAAGCCATCGCCGCATCGCCATTGTGGAGGTGATGGGACGCCACTCCGGATACCTTGCCCTCGGTTCAACCTACGGGCGTCCCGACATCGTTCTTGTCCCCGAACACCCCCTCGACCTGGAACGCCTCGTGGAGCGGGTCAAACACATCTACGACCTTCAGAAGAACGTCGTGATCGTCTGTGGCGAGGGCATCGTGGACGCCCAGGGACGCGAGCTCGGTGCGGAATCCAATTCCTCCGATCCCGCCGGCAACCTCGTCCTCAGCGGCGCCGGAGAGGCCCTAAGGGCCAAGCTGATCCAGATGATCGGCGACCGCTACTTCCAGCTGTACCGCCGCGGGGAAACCGCCCGGGAGGCCATCTTCACCCGCAAGGTGGGCCACACCCAGCGCGGGGGACGACCGATCCTGTTCGACCGCTTCTACGCCGCACAACTGGGCGCGCAGGCGGTGGAACTCCTGCTCGACGGACGCAACAACGCGGTGTCGGTGCTCCAATACAGCGCCCGGAAGGGATTCCATGTCGCCGGATATGACGCGAACCGCTTCCGCGACCGCTGGGGTCTCATCCACGCCCGCTCGATGCACCCGGAGCTGTACGACCCGGTGTTGATGAAGCCCTCGAAGACGGGCATCGACTACCTCATACCCATCTTCACCGATGCGATTGGCAATGATGACATGGAGCATCTTCGCCAGACGCTCTTCGCCCCCGCGAACCTCACCCAGCCCTACCACTCCATCAACACCGACGTAAACAAGCGGATCCGCTTCCTCGGTGATTCCGCCAAGACCTGATTCGCCCATTTTTGTCATGCCCATCCACGTCGCGCTGCATCACAAGACGCACTACACCTACGACCGTCCGGTCGGACACGGCCCGCATGTCGTGCGCCTCCGTCCCGCTCCGCACTGCCGGACGCCCATCCTCAGCTTCTCCCAAAAAATCACCGGAGGAGAGCACTTCATCAACTGGCAGCAGGACCCCTTCTCCAACTGGAATGCGCGGCTGGTGTTTCCCGATCGGATGACCGAGCTATGCATCGACGTCGAGGTCATCGCCGAGATGTCGGTCTACAATCCCTTCGACTTCTTCCTGGAGGAATCCGCCACCTTCTTCCCGTTCACCTATGAGGCGGGACTCCGGAAGGATCTCACCCCCTTCCTTGAGGCCTGTCCCCTGACACCGCCGCTGGAGGCATTCCTCAGGACGATCCGGAAGGATCTGATCGGGCATCCCGCGGACCTGATCCATGCCCCGTCCGCCCCGGGCGTCCACCGGACCGACGTCCACCACGACGGAGGCCATCTCCCAGAATCCCCGGCGCCCGCCGGCTCCGGCGATGCCCGAAAACTCCGCACGCTCGACCTGCTCGTCGCCATCAACCAGCGCCTCCAGCGGGACATCCGGTACGTCATCCGGCTTGAACCCGGCGTCCAGACTCCGGAGCAAACCCTGGGCCTTGCCAGCGGATCCTGCCGTGACTCCGGCTGGCTCCTGGTCCAGGTGCTGAGGCACCTCGGCTTCGCCTCGAGATTTGTCAGCGGCTACCTCATTCAGCTCACACCGGACGTCAAGGCGCTCGATGGCCCGAGTGGCACCGAGGTGGACTTCACCGATCTTCATGCCTGGTGCGAGGTGTACCTGCCCGGGGCGGGCTGGATCGGATTTGACCCCACCTCCGGCCTGCTCGCCGGCGAAGGGCACATCCCGCTGTCCTGCACCCCCGAGCCCTCGAGCGCGGCTCCGGTCACCGGCGCCGTCGACGAGTGCGAATCCACCCTGCACCACGAGATGCGCATCCGGCGCATCCACGAATCCCCCCGCGTCACCAAGCCCTACACCGAGGATCAATGGACCCGCATGGATGCCCTCGGGTCCGCGATCGACGCCGACCTCGTCCGTCAGGATGTCCGCCTCACCATGGGCGGAGAACCGACCTTCGTCTCCATCGACGATCCGGACGGTCCGGAATGGAACTTCACCGCCGTCTCCCACAAGAAGCGCATCCTGTCGGGCGAACTCATCCGCCGGCTCCGCCGCCAGTTCGCCCCGGGAGCCCTGCTGCATTACGGACAGGGAAAATGGTATCCGGGAGAACCGCTGCCCCGCTGGGCCCTGGCGGCATTCTGGCGCAAGGACGGAATCCCCGTCTGGCGGGATGACTCCCTGATTGCCGACGAATCCAAGGACTACGGATATGGCATCCGGGAGGCCCGCGTCTGGGCCGACCACCTGTGCGGGAACCTGGACGTCAACCCGCGCAACCTGCTGCCGGCCCACGAGGACGTCTTCTACTACACGTGGAAGGAGCGCCGCCTGCCCTCCAACGTCACTCCCGAACGCTCCAACCTGAAGGATGTTCAGGAGCGGGAGCGTCTGGCGCGCATCTTCCAGAAGGGCCTCGGCGATACCGTGGGATTCGCCCTACCGATCCGCTCCGTCGGGGGCGGGCATTGGGAATCCGGCGCCTGGTTCCTTCGGGATGACGACATCCTCTGGCTGCTGCCCGGAGATTCCCCCATGGGTCTTCGCCTTCCCTTGGACTCGATTCCCTGGGTCTCCGAGCGGGAGTATCCGTGGACATGGCAGCGGGATCCCTCCGCCTCCTTCCCGCCACTTCCGGCCGAATTCACGCTCCCGGGGGCGCAGCGGTTCCTGCGTGGCGGGGCGGCACCCCGACCCGCCGGCGCCAGTCTGGGCGAGCGCCGCCAAACCCTCGGCCAACCCGGAAGGGACCCCAGGGAAGCGGCCCTGGAGGCCGAGTCGGGATCCAGCCGACGCCCGGCATCCGGACAAAGCGCGCCCTGGATCATCCGGACAGCCCTGTGCGTCGAGCCGCGGCAGGGCCGCCTCCACGTGTTCCTTCCTCCGGTGGCGACCACCGAGGATTACCTCCAACTGGTGAGCGCACTCGAGGCCACCGCCCGGGAAACAGGACTGCCGGTGATCGTGGAGGGTGAACCGCCTCCGCGGGATCCCCGGCTGGAGAAGATGGCGGTGACCCCGGATCCCGGCGTCATCGAGGTCAATCTTCACCCCAGCAATTCGTGGAAGGACCTCGTTCAGCGCACCGAGGTGCTTTACGAGGAGGCGCGACAAACCCGCCTGGGCACGGAGAAGTTCATGCTCGACGGTCGCCACACCGGCACGGGCGGGGGCAATCACATCCTCATCGGCGGCGCCACCACCGGGGATTCCCCCGTGCTGCGTCGCCCCGACCTCCTGAGGTCGCTGCTGTCGTACTGGCAGAACCATCCCTCGTTGAGCTGGCTGTTCAGCGGCCTGTTCATCGGCCCCACCAGCCAGGCGCCCCGGATCGACGAGGCGCGCCATGACGCGCTTTACGAACTGGAAATCGCCTTCCAGGAACTCGACCGGCAGAAGGACCTGGGGGGCGGGACGGTTCCGTCCTGGCTCGCGGACCGCCTGTTCCGGAATCTTCTGGTCGATTCCTCAGGCAACACCCACCGCTCCGAGTTCAGCATCGACAAGCTGTTCCCGCCCGATTCGGCCTCCGCGCGCCTCGGCCTCGTGGAAATGCGCGCATTCGAAATGCCCCCCCACGCCCGGATGAGTCTCGCGCAGCACCTGCTGCTCCGGGGTCTCGTTTCCCGCTTCTGGCGGGAGCCCTACCGGCGTCCGCTCATCCGCTGGGGCACCGACCTGCACGACCGTTGGACCCTGCCCCACTTCTGCGAGTCCGACTTCCGGGATGTCCTCCGCGAACTGCGCGACAGCGGTTATCCGTTCGAATTTGAATGGTTCGCACCCCACTTTGAATTCCGATTCCCGCGCATCGGCGACTTCGCCCAGCGGGATATCCATGTGGAACTCCGCTCCGCCCTGGAACCGTGGCATGTCCTCGGTGAGGAGGCCGCGGCCGGCGCTACCGTCCGCTACGTCGACAGCTCCCTCGAGCGACTCCAGGTCCGGGTCACCGGACAGATCGGCGACCGGTTCGCCGTGACCGTCAATGGACGCCGGCTGCCCCTGCACCCGACCGGAACCAACGGGTCGTGTGTCGCCGGGGTTCGATACCGCGCCTGGCAGCCCCCCAACTGTCTCCAGCCGACGATCGGGGTCCACACGCCGCTGACCTTTGATCTCCACGACACCTGGAACGGACGCAGCCTTGGCGGCTGCACCTACCACGTGGCCCACCCCGGGGGACGGAATTACGCGACGTTCCCCATCAACGCCTACGAGGCGGAGAGCCGGCGCCTGGCCCGGTTCGAGATCCACGGACACTCCCAAGGATCCACCCTTCCCGTCCCCCCGCCGCAGACCCGCGAATTTCCGTTCACACTCGATCTTCGACAGGGCACCTGATTTCGGAGGGGACGGACGCCGTCGCGGTCCGCGGCCCGCCGCATTTTCCATCGCATTCCCGGTTGCCGGCGGCAGGCTGTACTCCCATGAGCACCCTGCGCGCCGTGCTGGTAGGCCTGGGACTGTGGATGGGAACCCATGGTTGCCTCGGTGAGGACGCCGGAAGCCGATACGCCGCCGCAACCAACCAGCTTCGCCAACTGGCCGCGGCGATGACGGAACGTTGCCTGACGTCGGTGGCCACCGCGGCGGATTGGCGTCGGGAACGTCCCGAGCTGAAACGTCAACTGGCATCCATGCTGGGATTGGATCCCCTGCCCCCTCGCAGTCCGCTCCGGGCCTCCGTCACGGGCACCCTGGATCGTCCCGGCTATCGGGTGGAGAAGGTCGTCTTCCAAAGCAGTCCCGGACTGTATGTGACCGGCAACTTCTATGTACCCCGGGACATCTCCACCCCGGCTCCCACCATCCTCTACCTCTGTGGGCACAGCGTCCACCCGCACGGGGCCAAGACCCAGTATCAGGATCGCATACTCTGGTTCGCGACCCACGGCTACTGCGTCCTGGCGCTCGACACGCTTGAGTTCGGGGAGGTGCCTGGAATTCACCACGGCACCCACAACCTCTCGCTCTGGAACTGGCTGTCCCTCGGCTACACCCCCGCCGGAGTCGAGGTATGGAATGGCATGCGCGCCCTGGATTGGTTGTCGGAGCGACCCGAAGTCGACTCCCAACGCATCGGCGTCACCGGAATTTCCGGGGGTGGGGCAATCTCGTGGTATCTGGCCGCCCTGGACGAACGCGTCGCGGCGGCGGCTCCCTCCTGCTCCACCTACACCTACGGCTCCCAGGCCGCCCACTGGCTCGCCAGTGGCCAGTGCGACTGCATCTACTACCCCAACACCTACAGGTGGGATTTCCCGGTGGTCGCCGCGCTCATCGCCCCCCGACCCCTGCTCATCACCAGCGGGCGACGCGATCCCATCTTTCCGCCCGACGGATATCATGAGGTTTATCAACGCGGCCGCAGGATCTATGAACTGCTCGGCGCTTCGGATCACATCCGCGAGGTCGACGGAGATGTCGGGCACAGCGATCCGCCGCTCTTCCTCAACTCAAGCCGGGAATGGATGAACCGGTGGTTCCGGGGGGATTCCACGCCGGTGACCGGCACGAATTCCCCCGCCGGCGAGGACCCCGCCCTGCTGGCGGTCCTCACGTCCCCGCCCGCGGATGCCTCCAACTACCGCATCCATCGCGAGTTCACCACTCCGATGAAACCACAGGTTCCGGACTCCCTGGACGCCTGGGAACGACGGAAGGCGGAGGTCCTGACCCAGCTTCGCGACCGGGTTTTCCGCTGGTTTCCGTCCGAAGCCATTCCCTTCGCCACCCACCGGGTCGGCGGACCCGCGGGTTGGGCAGGCCGGTACGCCGAGGGGCGTCAGGTCACCTTTGAGACCGAACCCGGGGTTCGCCTCTACGCCCAGATCTTCAAGGCGGCGGCCCACACCCCGGCGGCGCCCCTGGTCATCCGGGTGAAGGGTCCCGGGGAAAACGTGTACGGCAGCGACTTCGACGAGATCACACCGCTGCTGGGCCGGTGCCACGCGCTCATCCTGCAACCCCGCTTCACCGAGACCGACCTCCGCGCCTCCGAATACACCGACCTCGAACGCACCGCCGCTTGGTTGGGACGCACCATCGCCGGCATGCAGGTGTGGGATGTGCTGCGGACGGTGGAGTGGATTTGGTCCGAGGAGAAGCTCCGCCCGGAAAGAATCATTCTCTATGGCAGGCGGGACCTCGGCGCGGTGGCGCTGTATGCGGCCCTGCTCGACCCACGGATCCATGAGGTGGTCCTCATGGATCCCCCGTCCTCCCACTGGCAGAGCCCCGCCTTGTTGAACGTCCTTCGGGTGACCGACCTGCCCGAGGTTGCCGCCGCCCTGGCACCGCGCCGCATCACACTGTTGTCCGCGTTCCCGCAGGAATCCGAGTTCGCGCGCACCGTCTACAAACTGAGCGGGGCCGAGGGCGAGTACCGCCAGGCTCCCAGCCTTCCCGAGGCGGTCTTCCGGTGACGCGGACGCCGCCGTTCCCGGAACGTCACCCACTCCGCAACGGCGCTGCACTTGCAAGAAACGGCCCTCCACGCGAGACTCCCCGCGAATCTTCAATCCGAAATTCCATGCCTTCCTCCCTTCCACTGTCCCGCCGCCAGATTCTGCGCACCTCCGCGTTCGCCGCCGCCGGATTTTTCATCAGCACCCGGGTGACGCGGTCCCTCGCCCAGGCCGCGGCCCCGTCCGGTCCCTTCAAGCTTCCGCCCCTGCCCTACGCCTTTGACGCGATGGAGCCCTACATCGACGCCAGGACGATGGAGATTCATCACGACAAGCATCACGCCGCCTACGTCGCCAACCTGAACAAGGCGGTCGCGGACTACCCGGACCTCCAGAAGATGACGACCGAGGAACTGGTCCGAAACCTCGACAAGGTGCCCGAGAAGGTGCGCACCGCCGTGCGGAACAATGCGGGCGGTGACTACAACCACACGCTGTTCTGGCAGAGCCTGAAGAAGGATGCGGGTCCGCTTCAGGACGGTCCGCTCCAGGAGGCGCTGGGCGAACTGTTCGGGGACGCCGAGACGGGACAGCGCGAGTTCCTCGCCAAGGCCCTGAGCGTGTTCGGGAGCGGCTGGGTCTGGCTGAGCATCGACAAGGACAAGAAGATTGTCCTCGAGACCACCGCGAATCAGGACACCCCGTGGGCCCTCGGCCACAAACCCCTCTTCGGACTCGATGTCTGGGAGCACGCCTATTATCTCAAGTACCAGAACCGCCGCGCCGACTACGTCGCCGCCTGCATCAATCTGGTCAACTGGCCCTTCCTGCAGGAGCGCTTCGACAAGCTCACCGCCTGAGACCCGCCCGGCCGCCGCGCCGTCCCACCTCAGGGTTCGTTGTAGTACACCTTGACGTTCCGGGTGGCGCGGCCGGCGGCCACCAGATCCGGTCGCCCGTCGCCATTGAGGTCCGCCACCTTCAGGTCCTCGCAGGCCATGGTGTTGTCGTCGATCATCGTCGCACGCCACTCGGTTCCGGCGGCATCCACCGGCGTCCACAACCGCAGCCCCACCTTGACGCCCGGACGGTTCATGGCCCGCCATCCCACCACAACCTGGTCCCGGCCCAACCCGAGGAAATCCGCGCAGACCACGGCGTGACCGTCCACAATCGTCTCGTCCAAAACGCGGCGCGCCCAGGGGGCATTGGATCCCGACTCCGCCGGACGATAAATCACGAGACTGTTGCCGTGCATCGGTTCCACCGTCGCCAGGAACAAGTTCGTACCCAGAGTCCCGAGCCGGACCTCCCCGGCCCCGCCCCCGGCGTCCCCGGTCAAGGGCACGAGGACGTTGCCCTGCTTCTCCTGGGACCAGTTAGATATAAAGACGCCCTCCTTGGAGGCAATCAGGAGTTCCCGGGCGGAATCCCCATCCCATTCCACCGGATCAAAGTTGTGGGTCTTGTGGAGGGATTCATCGAGGACGGTGACTTCCCAGGAGTCCTTCGGGTTCGCCGGCGGACGGTACCGTTGAATCCTGACCCCGGCGCCCTCGCCCTTGCCTGGATTGTTCCCACGACCATGCAGCGGCACGGAGACCAGCGTCATCCGCCCCTGCCAATCCCGGACCCACTGGATTCGATGGATCGTCGGTTCGTGGGGAAGCGCGACCGGTTCCCATCGCTGCGTCCGGTCGGCGGGCGGGATCAGGAAAAACAACGCACCGCTGTTCGTGGTGTCCCCGGGATTCCATCCCGCGCCGACGGCAATCTCCGCACGCCCGTCCCCGTCGATGTCGGCCGCGGCAACGCAGACATGGTCCAGTTTCGTGAGATTCTCGGCGATGACGTGTTTTGACCAGCCGGGATTGGCGTACCAGGCGATCTGGTTCTTGTCGGCGAGCACAATATCCGGCTTCCCATTCCCATCCACGTCGGCAATGGCGAGTCCGTATCCAATCGCGATGTTGGTATCGACGTTGACCGGGCGAAATTTCGGTTCCGGAAGCGGGGCGGCGGCCGCCGAAATCACGCCGACCGTCACCAGGGCGAGAGGGAGAAGTGCGTTCATGGAAACGAAGCCACTGTCCCCCCCGGAGTCCGCCCTGACAAAGCGAATCCGCACCGGGTTCACCTCCACCTTGGCCCGGGTCCGGTCTCCAAGCATGCTCCCCGGGTGCCGCGGGTCATCCTCCACCTCGACATGGATGCCTTTTACGCGTCCGTCGAACAGCGCGAGAATCCGGATCTGAAGGGCCGGCCCGTCATCGTGGGTTCGCCCCCGGATCAACGGGGCGTCGTCGCCGCCGCCAGCTACGAGGCGCGGCGCTTCGGGGTCCGCTCCGCCATGCCCAGCCGGACCGCCGGGCGGTTGTGTCCGAACGGCGTCTTTGTCCGTCCGCGGATGGATCTGTACCGGACGGAGTCCCGGGAAATCTTCCATCGGGTTCGGCAAACCGGGGCCCTGGTCGAGCAGGTCTCGGTCGATGAGGCCTACCTCGATGTCTCAGGCCTTCCCTGCTGCCTCGGCCAGGCGGACCCTGAGGCCGCCCTGCTCGCGGCCCTGCCGTTGGCCCGGGAACTCAAGCGTTCCATCCGCGAGGCGCGCTCCCTCACCGCCAGCATCGGGATCGCCTCCAACAAGCTGCTCGCCAAACTCGCCAGCGACTTCGCAAAACCCGACGGACTGACGCTGATTCCCGACCGGGACCGCGCTGCATTCCTGCGACCGCTGCCGTGCCGCGCGCTCCACGGCGTGGGTGCCGTCACGGCGGACATTCTGGCACGGGCCGGTCTTCACACCGTGGGCGACCTGCAGGACCATCCCGGGGATCTCCGGTCCCTGGCAGGTTCCTTCGGCCCCGTGCTCAAGCGGCATGCCTTCGGTGAGGACGACCGGCCGCTGGATCTCGGAGACTCGGTCAAAAGCATCAGCAGCGAGAACACCTTTCTGGAGGATACCGAGGATCGGCCCACGCTCCGGGCCTGTCTTCGGGAACAGGCGGACGAGATCGCAGGGAAACTCCGTCGCCATCAACTGGCCGCGCGCACCGTCCAGGTGAAGGTGCGCTACGGCGACTTCACCACCCTCACCCGCCAGCACAGTCCCGCCGACCCCATGACCGAAGGCGCCGACCTGTATCGACTGGGCTGCTGGCTGCTCGCTCGGGAGAAACTCGTGCATCGGCCCCTGCGCCTGCTCGGCCTCGGGGTCAGCGGACTCCTCGAGATCCACGGCGTGCAACTCAC
>JAEUHD010000231.1 GCA_016793645.1 Verrucomicrobiales bacterium | reverse complement strand
ATGGCCCGGGCCAGGCCCACGCGCTTGCGCATGCCGCCGGAGAGTTCGGCGGGCTTCTTGTCGCCGGTCCCGGGCAATTCCACCATGTCCAGCGCCTCGTCCACCAGCCGCCGGATCTCGGCGGGGGAATGCTTCCGTTCCCGCCGCAGGACGAAGCCCACATTTTCGGAGACGCTGAGCGAGTCGAAGAGGGCGGCCCCCTGGAAGAGCATGCCGAAGCGGCGCCGGACCGGAAGCAGCGCCCGCTCGTTCAGGGAACACAGATTCGTGCCGTCCACGAGCACCCGTCCGCGGTCGGGTTGCAGCAGGGCCACGAGATGCTTGAGCAGGACGCTCTTGCCCCCGCCGCTGCGTCCAATGATGACCACCGCCTCACCGCGCCGGATTGTCAGGGAAACCCCCCGGAGCACCGAACTGGCGCCGAAGCGTTTCCAGAGGTCATGGACCTCAATCATCTCGGGGGCGGGCGCGCTCAATTGAGGAGTTGGGTGAGCAGGAGGGTGAGAAAGAAGTTGCTCACGAGGATGGTGATGCTGGCCGCCACCACGGCCTCGGTGGTGGCCCGTCCCACGCCTTCGGCCCCCTGGGGACAGGTCAGCCCCCGGTGGCAGCAGATCAGGGCGATGGCGGCGCCAAACAACACGGACTTGATCAATCCCATCAGGATGTCGGAGGGCGCGGTGTAGCGGTTGATGTAGGCCAGGTAATACGCGCCTTCGATTCCGAGGAGTTTGACGCCCACCAGGTAGCTGGCGGCGATGCCGATGGTGACCGCCTCCGCCGTCAGCAACGGGGCGGCCAGGGTCAGGGCGAGGAACCGGGGCACCACCAGATAGTCCACCGGATGGGTGGCCAGGGTCCGCAGGGCGTCGATCTGCTCCGTGACCCGCATGGTGCCCAGCTCCGCGGCCATCGAGGCACCGACGCGGGCGGTGAGCATGAGGCCGGCGAGGACCGGTCCCAGCTCACTGGCCATGCCGACGCTCACCACCGCGCCGGTGGCGGTATCGAGCCTCACCTTGTGGAACTGGAAGTAGGTTTGGGCGGTGAGCACCATGCCCGTGGCGGCCCCGGTGGTCAGCACCACGCTCTGGGACTTCACACCGACCTGGTACAACTGCTGAACCAGGTCACGCCCCGAAGGGCGCTGGTGTCGGAGGGACTGGATCGCCTCCGCCAGCAGTTGGGCGAGCGCGCCCAGCGTGTCGAGCAGATTGACGAAGCGTTCCTGGATTCGAAATGGCATCCGGAGGGGCCCAGAGTACCGCCGATTGGGCCGGAGCCAATCCTCGAAACGCGAGTTTGGGACGCGGCGCCCGCTCACCCTCCCGGCCGGGGGTGGCGACGGGCCAGCCGGGACCGGACAAAGTTCGAGAGTTCCGCCGCCTGGGGCAGCCGCAGGACCAGTGCGGTGCCGAAATAGGCGGCGCTGGCCCCCGCGATCGAGCCGAAGACCGTGACACTTCGGGCCATCCATCCGGCGAGTCCCAGCCAGTGCTGGAATGCGAGGCAGAGTCCGGCGGCCACCGCCGTGGCGGCGGCCGCGGCGGCGAGGATGCCGGGGAGGTTCCCGGCAACCTCGCCCACCCCAAATCGCGGCAGCGCCCGACGGAGGGCATAGATCAGGAGGACGGTGTTGAACGCCGCGCTGAGGGTATTGGCCAGCCCCATGCCCGCCTGGTGGAAGAGGGGGATGAGGAAAAAGGCGAACATGAGATTCACCACGAGGGCGAAGACGCTGATGCGCATCGGCGTCCGGGTGTCCCCCATCGCGTAAAACGCCCGGGAGTAGATGCTGTTGAGCGAGAAGAACACCAATCCCGGAGCGAGCGCCCACAGCGCCTGGCTGGAAAGCCCCGTGTCCTCGGCGGTGAATTTGCCGTGTTCGAACAACAACCGGATGATCGGGCGCGCGAGCACCAGAAGAATGACGGTGGCCAGCGTGTTGATGAAGACCAGCTGCTGGAGTCCGTCCCGAAGGGCGCCTCGAAACTCGGGAAACTTCTTCTCCGCGGCGAGTCCGCTCAACTCGCTCAGCAAATACGTGGCCAGCGAGACGCCCACAACCCCCTGGGGAAGCTCCATCAGTCGCACCGCGTAATTGAACGCCGAGAGAACATTCTTCGCCTCGGCGACCGCGAGGGTCTGGGTGACCACGACATTGAGCTGGTAGGCGGCGACGCCGAGGGTGGCGGGACCCATCTTGCGGGCCACCTCGCGGACCGTCGGGTCCTGGAACGGATTGACCCAGGCAAAACGGAAACCGTCCCTGCGCAACATGGGGACCTGCACCGCCGCCTGGAGAAACCCGGCAATAACCACCCCCACGGCGAGTCCGAACACCTGGCGGTCCAGACTCTGCCCAAACCGGGGGGCGAGGAAGTACACCGAGGCAATCATCACCACGTTCAGAACGGCGGCCCCCAGCGCCGGCATGAAGTAGTGGCCCCGGGCGTTGAGCAACCCGATGAAGACGGCCGCCATGCAGACAAACCCGACATACGGGAACATCACCAGCATCAGGCGCGCGCTCAGTTCCGTGCGGAACTGGAGCGGCACCCGGAGGATGATCCACGCGAGTACCAGCATGGCGACCAGGACCACGGCGCCGAGCAGCAGAACCAGGGCGCACAAGACCGCATTGACCGAGCGCCACATCGTGGCGTCGCCATGGTTCCTTTCCCGGTCCTTGAAGATCGGAATGAAGGCCGCGGTCAGGGCTCCCTCGCCGAGCAGGCGGCGCAGCAGATTGGGCAGGGAGTAGGCGTAGTAGAACGCGTCCGCCACCGGGCTGATGCCCATGAAGCCGGCGTAGACGGCTTCACGGAGGAATCCGAGGAACCGGCTGATGAGCGTGGCCGCCCCCACCGATCCCGAGGATTTCAACATCTTCGACATGCCGGCGGAGAGTCCGGGAAACCGCCTTCGGAGTGCAAGGCGGTGTGCGGGGAAGAACAGCCTGAAGGCCGGACTACCAACCGGTCGCTCGTCGTGCAGGCTTCAGCCTGTCCCCTTCGTTCGTTCGGGTCGGGTGCCGGGGATTGCGCCCCGGCACCCTCCCACACCACCGGACAAGCGGTTTTCTCGCATCCGGCGGTTGAACGCAGCGGCCTCCCTTTCGGGGGCCGCAAGATCTGATGGCATCAGATCTCGTACA
>JAEUHD010000234.1 GCA_016793645.1 Verrucomicrobiales bacterium | reverse complement strand
GGTGACCCAGGTCTCCTTCCGCCTGCCCCTGGACGCGGATCGATTCTCCGGCCTCGCACTGTCCGCACTCTCCGACGACGTGGTCGCGGCGACGGTCGCGGACAACCCGGGCGACGGCGCCCTGGTACAACTCCAGTTCCGTCCCGGCGCGTCCCTGACGGCAACCCGGCGCATCGCCGACCTCGGATTCACCGCCGTGCCCTCCGGTGCTCCCGGAATTGTCGAAGTGCTCCCCGAGGCCATCGCGGCCTCGCGCGGGGACGGCACCGCGATCGAGAAAACCGGAGCGCGCGCCGGCAGCATCGTCCTGGTCGGACAGGATCCCATCCTCCGCCTCGAAACCGGACCACGACTCGTGGTCTTCGGCATTCAAGGACGCCGCTACCGCATCGAATCCGCCACGACACTCCAGAGCCAATGGAATCCGGTTCGCACGGTGACTCTGACCGGACCCACGGCCGAAGTGGATGTGTCCACGACCGCACCCACGTCCTTCCTGCGCGTGATTGCGATTCCCTGAAGCGCAGGCCCGTTGGCCCGAATCGCAGCCTCGAATCCCTCACCAAGGGAAGGCGGGGGACGGTTTCCCGAATTCATTGGGCACCGACTCCTCGACTCGCCCGCCGGTTTGGGTAGCGTTGCCGCATGTTGACGTCCGTGCGGCACTCGATCGGCCTCCTGCTCGCCGGCCTGACGACCGTCGCAGCCCAAACGCTGCCGCCTCCCGGGTTTCGTCCGGTCCCCCCGGGAACCCACGCCCTCGTCGGTGCCCGCGTGTTCACCCAGCCGGACACCTCGTTCTCCAATGCCACGGTGGTGATTCGGGACGGACGGATCGCCGCCATCGGACCCGAGGTCACCCCACCCGCGGACGCGCGGGTCTGGGACCTGTCCGGCCGCACCGTGTACGCCGGATGGATCGACCCGTACCTGACGCTCGGATCCACGAACCGTCCGATCCGGATCGGCACCGCTGCGGGACGCAGCGCGGGTGCGGAGGCCCGGGCCACGGAAACCAGCGCCGGAGGCTACCGATTCTTTGGCGTGCCCGGACAGGAATCCGACCCCGGTGCCCCGGGACCCGGGTACGCGCTCGGGTCCATCACCCCCCAGGTCCGCGTCGCCGACGCCTATGCCCCCGATCCGAAACAACTGGAATCGCTCCGCGAACTGGGTTTCACGGCGGGGAATGTGGTCCCGACGCGGGGCATCCTTCGTGGACAAAGCGCCTTTGTGACACTGGGCAGCGGCTCTCCCAACGAAGCCTTCGTGACGCCCGACACCCGCACCGGCACGGCTCAACACGTGGCCTTTGAAATCGCGGGCGGAGACGAACCCTTTCCTGATTCGTTGATGGGGGTGATTGCGGCCATTCGTCAGGTGTTCTTCGACGCCCAGTGGTGGGCCGAGGCCCAGGCGGCTGCCGTGCGGGATCCGCTCCGCGCACCGAGGGTCGCCGCCAATGAGGCGCTCCAGGCTTTGCAGGCTGCACGGGACCGCCAACCCGTGGTCTTCGAACCCGGAAGCGTCCTGATGGTGGACCGCGCCCGCCTCCTCGCCGCCGAATTGGGACTGAAACAGGTCCAGATCGTTTCCACCGGCGAGGAATGGAGACGTCCGGATCTGATCCCCGGAGACCGCATCCCCTTCATCGTTCCGCTTGCATTTCCCGCGCTTCCGAAACTCCCGGCGGAGGACGCCTGGGAGAGTGTCTCCCTCGATGCCCTGCGGGCCTGGGACTGGGCCCCGGAAAATCCCGCTGTCCTCCGCAAGGCCGGAGCCACCATCGCCCTCACCACGTTCGGCCTGGGGGACCGGAAGGAATTTCGGAAGAACCTCCGCGCCGCCCTCGACCGGGGCCTGAGTGAGACGGACGCCCTCGCGGCGTTGACGACCGTTCCCGCACGCCTGTGCGGCGTGGATCAACTCCTCGGAACCCTCGCCCCCGGCAAACTCGCCAACCTCACCATCTGTGACTCCAAGGGCTACTTTGATCCGGAGGGCAAGGTGGTCGCGGTCTGGGTGGAGGGGCGCCCCTACGTATTCCCGGAGGAGTCGGGAGACAAGGCCACCGCCAAGGCAAAGCCCAACGCGGAGGAGGACAAGGCGTCCGCAGAGAAGACCCGCAGGAAGGAATCCGAACTCCGCGATCTGGCCCGCAAACGCACGGCGCGGGATCCACACGCAGGCCGCGGCATCCTCACCAATCCACCGAGCCTCTGGATCCGTGGCGCGACGGTGTGGACCTGCGGACCCGGCGGAACTCTGACCAATGCCGTCCTCCGCGTGGACAACGGCCGCATCCAGTCCGTCGGCCCCTCCACCGGTGAACCGGGACCCGGGGTCGTCGTCGTGGACGGCACCGGACTTCACGTCACCCCGGGCCTGATCGACTGCCACAGCCACTCGGCGATTCTCGGTGGCGTCAACGAGTCGGGACTGCCCAGCACGGCGATGGTGCGGATCGGGGACGTGGTCAA
>JAEUHD010000218.1 GCA_016793645.1 Verrucomicrobiales bacterium | reverse complement strand
TACACCACCACGTTCATAAGCTTCCCAAGGTCGGAGGGTTCCCGATGAACCTACATCAAGCCCGTCTCGGCCTCCGCCACATCCATCAACGTGTTCAGGATCCTCAGCACCCGCTCCGACTCCTCGACGCAATCGGCAAGGGCCTCCCGTTCCGCCCCCGGAGACCCGGGCCCCTGAAGGGCCACCTCGGCCGTGGCCCGCAGCCGCGTCAGCGGCGTCCGGAGGTCGTGGGCCACGTTGTCCAGGGACTCCCGCATCGCGCGAATCAGCGTTTCATTCTGGTCGAGCAGCGTATTGAAATGATGCGCCAGCTCGGTGAGGTCGTTGTCCCCGGGCGGGACCGGAACCCGCGGACTCAGGCTGCCTCCGCGGATGATTTGCCGGGCCGTTTCGGTCACCTCACGGATCGGACGCGTCGCGCGCCAGGCGAACACCGAACCTCCCACGAATCCCAGGATCACACTCAATCCACCAATTCCGAAAAAGGTCAGCCGCAGGGAATGCAGCAGGATGGACCGGCTGTCCGTTGTCCGCCCCACCTCCAGCGTCGTGCCATCCGGGAGCAGGCCCTCCGCAATCTGGAAATCCCGGGTGGCGTCCCTGGGGATCCGGATCACCCGGGTTTCCTCCACCGTCCTGCCGGCGCCCTCTGCCACCTCAGGCATGACCCTCGAACGCACGGCCACCCATTCCGGGGGGACTTCGGCAAACAGGACCTGCTGGCCATCCCGGCTCAGCCGGACGAAAAACGAGGTAACCCCGGGCTGGCTCGCGTCGTTCCGGACCGCGGCCTTGAGCGCCGCCGGCCCCTGGGTGACCGCCAGCCGCTGATACCGCAGGAATCGGGAATCGAGCTCAGCCCGCGCCCGGGCTTCAATGTCGCCGGCCAGGACGGAATAGAGTCCAAAGAACAACCCCGTCACGCTCGCCAGAAAGACGAATGCGAACCAGAGGCTGAGCCGGACCGCGAGGGACCGGCCAAGACGGTCAAGCAGCGGGCCGGAGGACATAGCCGACTCCCCGCAGCGTGTGCAGCCGCCGCCGGTCCGGATCCACCTTGGCCCGCAACCGGTGGACCAGCACGTCCACCACATTGGTCTGCGGATCGAAACTGTAGTCCCAGACGTGCTCGAGAATCATGGTCTTGGTGACGGTGCGACCGGCATGACGCATGAGATACTCCAGCAGGGCGAACTCCCGTGGCTGAAGATCAATTTTCTCGCCCTCGCGGGTGAGTTCCCGGTTCAGAAGGTCCAAGGTCAAATCCCCAACGGTCAACCGGGTGGGTTCCGTGGCCTGCGTGGACCTGCGAATCAGGGCCTGAACCCGGGCGAGCAATTCCGAAAAGGCGAATGGCTTCGTCAGATAGTCATCACCCCCGGCCTGAAGTCCGCGAATCCGGTCCTCAACACTGGCCTTGGCGCTGAGGAACACCACCGGAACCCGGCCTCCCCTGCCCCGGATGCGCTGCACCACGCTCAGACCATCCAGCTTCGGCACCATGATGTCCACCACCGCCGCATCGTAGTTGGTCGTCTCCGCCAGAAACAGCGCCTGCTCGCCGTCCGGGGCATGGTCCACGGCGAATCCGTTCTGTTGAAGCCCCTTGACCACAAAGGACGCAATCTTCGGGTCGTCTTCGAGGACCAGCAGGCGCACGTCCGGAATCATAGGCGGCAGGAGCGGAAACGACGAGTCCCGGGTTGGAAAAAACCACCCGGGGAGTTGCCTCCCCGGGTGGCCCCACATCAACCCATCACCACGACTCAGGACTTCTTGTCCGGAGCAGATTTTGTCTCATCGACGACGATGTACCGGCTGCCGCCCTTGCTCCACACCTTGAGGAGGGTGGATTTTTCGGCGGCCTTCTCGGTGAGGCGCACGGCGTCTCCGGCATCCTTCACCTCGGTCCGGTTGATCTCGAGGATGACATCGCCGGGCTTGAGTCCCGCCTCGGCCGCCGCCGAATCCGGCACCACCTGGCTGACCACGGCGCCCTCCACGGAACCCGGGATGTTGAATTGCTTGCGCGTCCTGCCGTCGAGGTCCGAAACCCCCACGCCGTTCAGGGTGCCCTCATCCTCCGTCTCGGAGGCCTTGGCCACGGTCTTCTCGCCGGGGAGTTCACCCACCTTGACCTTGATGGTCTTGACCTTGCCATCCCGGAGCAGTTTCACGGACACCGACTCACCGGGATGCACCTTGGCCACCGCCAGTTTCAGGTGACGACTGTCCTGAACGTCCTTCCCGTTCAATGCCGTGACCACATCACCGCTCTCCAGACCCGCCTTGGCCGCGGGGCCGTCCGGAGTCACGTCGCCCACAAGGGCACCCTTCGGTTCCTCGAGACCAAACTTCCTGGCGAGGGCCGGATTCACGTCCTGGATCATCACCCCGAGGTATCCCCGGGTGACCTTGCCGTCCTTGACCAGGGACTCCATGACATCCCGGGCCAGGCTCACGGGGATCGCGAATCCGATGCCCTGATTGCCGCCGGACCGGCTCAGGATGGCCGTGTTGATGCCCACCAGGCGACCGGAGGCATCCACGAGCGCCCCGCCGGAGTTGCCCGGATTGATGGCGGCGTCGGTCTGGATGAAGTCCTCGTAATCGAGACCCATCGTCGCCCGTCCCGTGGCGCTCACGATGCCCATGGTAACGGTTTGCCCGATTCCAAAGGGATTGCCGATGGCCAGGACGACATCACCCACTTCCATGTGCTCGCTGTCCCCGATGGCAAGGGCGGGCAGCTCGCTCGCGTCCACCTTGATGACGGCCACATCCGACTTCGGATCGGCCCCAACGACCTTCGCGTCAAACTCCCGTCCGTCCTGAAGGGACACCTTCACCTCCTCGGCCCCCTCCACCACGTGGTTGTTGGTGAGGATGTATCCGTCCGCCGTGACAATCACCCCGGAACCGACACCCTGGGGACGCGCCCCACGGGGAACCTCGTCGGATTCCCCGGGCATCTCGGGCCCTCCCGGACCGAAGAACCGCCGAAGTTCCGGGGGGATTCCGGGCACCTGGGCCGACGCGAACTTGGCCTTCTGTTTGACGTTCACCCGCACCACGCTGGGGACGACCTTCTTGACCACCGGGGAATAGGTTCCGGAAAGGCGGCCATCCCTGGAGACGGGCGTGTCATCAACAACGAGCTTCAGGGCCGGCGGCTCCGCCGCGGATTTGCCGGGCTTCGGTCCGGCCCAGACGGCCGTCGCCATTCCGGCGAGCCCGCCCGCCACGATCACGGGGATGAACTTGCGATAGGATTTGTTGGAAGCAGTCATGGTATTCTTTCTGGTTTGTGGTGCGGCCGCACAGGGCGGCCATTTCGTTACGCCAGAAGAGACGACTCCCGGATGAATCTGCGCTTACCACGGCATTACAGGTTTGTAAGGAAGGCCCCCATCAGGGCGTCCGAACCCGCCGTCCGAGCACCCCAGCAGCGCCCGCGATGGACAGGTATCCCGCACACCAGACCCCAAAGCCGGGGGCCACGTCCTTCCACAACGGCTCACCCCCCAAGGATCCCGAAACCAGGGAGAGAGCCTGAGCGGCGCCCAGGGCACACCCCAGGACGAACACGCCCGAGAATCGGCGGATTCCCGGAAAGATCACCAGGGACGGTGCCAGGAACCCCAGAAGATTCGTCACATTGAACCATCCCAACGAGAACCTCATCCAGGCGTCGATGTCGGCCGGATTCCTCAACATCACCCCCCACGATGACGGAGCCCATGCCGTCACCGCGATCCAGGCACAGGAATAGCCAGGCATCCAGGAATCCTTCCCCCGGAATGCGTCGAGAAAGAAGGAAACCATAAACAACGTCCAACCGCCCCACAGGGAGAGTATCGGAGTTCGGAGCGATGGAGTCGCTTGCATGCTGGCGGAAAAATTTTCTGGGAAACCGAGGAATCCTGTATTCGCCGCAGGACCCCTCGAAGTTTCCGGAAATCGGTCCCGAGCGCACGCCTCCCGTGCGGCCGTCGCAAGAAACAAAAACGCCCGCAGCGAATCCGCTGCGGGCGTCGTGAACGGGCAGGTCAGTTCAATTCTGCACCCGGTAGTACTTGGCTTCCGAGTTCAGCGCGGGCGAGTACGGGGACTTCGCGTCCGGCAGGTTCTTATAGCTGCCACCCACGCTGTCAGCCTCCTGAAGAACACCATTGTTCCAGGTCAGGGTGACCACGCCACCGACCAGGGCGATGCCGAGGACGGGCGGCTGCGAACCCGAAACCGCGGCGTTGTAGTGGGCCAGCACCTGCTCCGCCGTCAACGCCTGGCCGTAGAGGGCCACCTCGTCCACGGTGCCGGTGAAGTAGTTTTCCCAGCCGCTGCCGGTGGAACCAATGGCCCAGTTGACGTCAGGGATCGCCACGGCGCCGGTCGTGCCCGGAGCGGTGGCCACGGGCAGGCCATTGCGGTACAAATGCCAGGCCGTGCCATCGAAGGTCCCCACCAGGTGGATCCAGGTGGCGCTGCCCAAGTCTCCAGCGGGCACCGGGAAGGTCACCCCCTGGCTGGTGGCCCCGTCGGAGGAACCCACCGCATAATTCCCGGCGGAATCAATGCGGAGATACACCTCCGCCCCCACGCCGTTGGTTCCGTGGGAGATGATGTTCGCCGTGGTTCCCTGGGCCGCTCCGGGCTTGATCCAGGCTTCCAGGGCGATTGCTCCGGCAATGTTGAGTCCGGAGGGATTGTTCAGGTTGATCCACCCCTTGGTGCCATCGAGGGGAACCGCAGAATTGCTGTCGGTAAAGCCGATGAAGGCCGGGGGAATCGGGCCCGAAACATCGTTGGTGGACACCACGAGGCTTCCCGCGGCGGCATTTCCCAGCGAGCCGATGTTGGATGCGGGATACCACGCCGGATCACTCAAGCGAAGATACGTCGCCGGCATGCTCCTCTGGGTGCCCGCGCCATCGTACGCCGCCATCAGAACCTGCGTCGCGTAGGAGGGACCGGCATGGGAGCCCGTCGCCGCCTCGTACTGCGCCAGGATCTGTTCCGGGGTCAGGAGGTAGTTGTTGTAGAACGCCACCTCGTCGATGTCGCCCTCGAACGCGTTGTTGCCAAGTCCGGACGCCGCATTGTAGGCGCCCACCGCCAGGTCCGATGGATCCGTGCCGTCTTCCGTCGGATTCGTGTTGGCCTTGTAGTTCACAACCTCGTTGGTCGCCGAAGCGACGCCGTTGACATAGGACACCAGGGTCCCGTTCCAACTGCCGTCCCCGTTGTCGGCCACGGGGGTCCAGGTCACCACGACCTGCTGCCATTCCCCAAGATTGTAGGGAACGCCCGTCACGATGTCCTGTCCGCCGCCACCGGTCCCCGTGAACATGCGGAAGTTCCAGCCCACGCCGTCCCCACCCGCCACTTCGGCATTCGGAGCGCGCTGGAAGATGACCCATCCGGTGCGGTTCCCGGACTTCACATAGCGGTTGTTGATGGGAGAGGCTCCCGGGCTCTGCCGATCCGACAGGGGGCGGAACCACGCGGCGAAGGTGAAGGGAACACTCGCGTCAGGATTGTTGGCCTCCAGCCAGGGGATCGTCGTCACCCCGAAACCGTTGCGGAAGTGGAAGCCGTAGGCGGTATCCCCACCGGCGTCCGCGAGGGCGCTTGGCACCGGGTGTACCACTTCGACCGTCGGGGTTGCCGCACCCGTGTTTCGGGTGTTGCCCAGGTTCAGGGTGGTGGGAGGTCCGGACGACAATTCATCGAGGCGCAGGTAGGCGACCGGGGCTTCCGATTGGATGAGCACCGGATAGGGAATCGTACGCGCCGAATTCGTCCCGTTTTGGTAGTGGGCGAGGATCTGAGCCGGGGAAAGAATCTTGGAGTAAAGCGCGAACTCATCCACGGCGCCGAAGTAAGGATTCGATCCCGGCTGGGTGTTGTTGTACGCGCCCAACGAAAGGCCGGCGGGGCCGTTGGGAGCCTCGGATTCCGGATGGTCGTCGGTGTTGGCGACGTATCCCGCAGTCTCGCCGGCCCAGATGTTGGTGTTGGCGGCGACGCCGTTGATATAGATCGTCAGCGTCGCGTTGGTCACCTGCACCGGGTCATAAACAGCCACGAGGTGGGTCCACGTGCCGACCTCGTAGGGAACCTGGCTGACCACGTCGAGCCCGGAGCTGCCCCCGGATCCCCGATACATGCGGAAGTTCCAACCCACCCCTTCATAGCCGGGGGCGCTGGAGTAGGAGTCGTTTGGCGCCCGCTGGAAGATCACCCAGCCCTGACGGTCCACCCCGGAATACGAATACCGGTTCATGACCGCCGCCTGGCCACCGTTGATCTGATCGCTGGCCGGATAGAACCAAGCCTCCATGGTGAAGGGCTCGGTGTTCGTCGGATTCAGGGCGGCATTCCACGGAATGATCGACCACGCCGTGGAATTGAAGAACTGGGAAAGGTCGGCGTCCCCTGCGAGTCCGCCCGGATACGGGCGGGCATTCACATTGGTCGCATTGGCAGACGCCCCCGCCGAACCGCTGTTGGCGTTGACGTCGTTCCGGACCAGCGAGTCGTTGAGTCGATAGTAGCCGAGTGGATTGTCCTTCAGGACTGCGGCCGGATAGTCCTCCGCCTGGGAGGCGACAGTGGCCGCGGTGGCCAGCAGGGCCAGGGCCGAAATCACACGGGTGAGCCCGCCCACGCCCGAGGACGGGAGGGCCTTCCCTTTAGAGTTCATGTTCATGGATGTTTCGAGTTGGTGCATATCGCAAGGCAGACGCCCCCGCACCGCCTTCGCGTGAAACGCCGGACGGAGTGAAGACACCGCTTTGAGACCAGTAGAATCGTCCCATTTTTGATCCGGGGGTGTCAAGACAGCCGCCCCATCGTGGATCCCGATCCTCTTCGAGTCGGGGCTTGCACCCTGCGCCGGGAGCCGGATTCTTTCCGGCGCATGTCGTCTGACGCCCACTCGAAGTCTCCGCTCGCGGATCCCCTCCTGATCCTGATCGCCCTCCTCCTGCTGATCTCGGCCGCGGCCACGCTG
>JAEUHD010000215.1 GCA_016793645.1 Verrucomicrobiales bacterium | reverse complement strand
CCGGTGGCCTGCGACTCCGGCGGGAACATCGACGTGGCGGATCTTCAGGCAAAGGCCGATGCCCACCGGGACCAGCTCGCGGCGCTGATGATCACCTACCCGAGCACCCACGGTGTGTTCGAAACCACGGTCCGGGACCTCTGCCGCATCATCCACGAGCGGGGCGGACAGGTGTACATGGACGGCGCCAATCTGAACGCGCAGCTGGGCCTCACGTCGCCGGGTTCCATCGGTGCGGACGTCTGCCACCTGAATCTGCACAAGACCTTTTGCATTCCCCATGGCGGCGGCGGACCGGGCGTGGGGCCCATCGGCGTGGCCGAGCACCTGGTCCCCTTCCTGCCGGGACACGCCGTCGTCAACCTCGGCGGTGAGGACCCGATCGGCGCCGTCAGTGCCGCGCCCTGGGGCAGTGCCAGCATCTGCACCATCTCCTGGATGTACATCGCCATGATGGGCGCCGACGGACTCCGCCGCGCCACTGAAGTGGCCATCCTGAATGCGAACTACATTGCGCACCGTCTCCAGGCGCACTTTCCCACGCTGTACCGGTCCAACGGACTGGTGGCCCACGAATGCATCCTCGACCTCCGGCAGTTCAAGAAGGTGACCGCCGAGGACGTGGCCAAGCGGCTCATGGATTACGGATTCCACGCGCCGACGCTGAGCTGGCCGGTCGCGGGCACCCTGATGGTCGAACCCACGGAGTCGGAGTCGAAGGCGGAACTGGACCGGTTCTGTGACGCGATGATGTCGATCCACGCGGAGATCCTCGACATCGAATCCGGCAAGTCCGATCCGGCCAACAACCCCCTGAAGCATGCCCCCCATCCCGCCGATGTGGTGTGCGCCGACCGGTGGGACCGTCCCTATGGACGTGAACAGGCGGCCTATCCCGTGCCGGGATTGAGGGAGTTCAAGTTCTGGCCGGCGGTCGGGCGCGTGGACAACGTATTCGGGGACCGGAACCTCGTTTGCTCCTGCGTGGGCATGGAGGCCTACGGGGCGTAGCCGGGGTGGGCGCCCTCCGCGCCCTCGCTTTTGCTTTGCCTCGGTCCGGAGCACCGACCACCGTCTCCGGACGACCCTATGGACGAATCTTCAGCGCAGCCGCGTCCCTTCGCGGCCCGCACCCTCCCCTGGTTGCTGGGGCTGTTCTTCTTGGTGCTGTACCTTGCCACCCTTCATCCCTGGGTGGGCGTCTCCAATGCCCGGATGCTCGGGCAACTCGGGGGCTGGGACCCCGACACGACCTACTCCAAGCCGCTGCTTTGGTTGATCACCCGGCCGCTCCTATGGATCTCCGGGTCGGCATTTCCAGGAGTGCTGAATGGCTTGGCCGCCGTATGCGGAGCCCTCAGCGTGGCCCTGCTCGCGCGGAGCGTGGCGCTTCTGCCCCACGACCGGATGCGCGAGCAGCGCATCCGCGGTCATGGGGAGAACCCGCTGCTGCATATTCGCCTCGCCTGGCTGCCGGTGGTGTTTGCGGCCGCCCTGCTCGGATTTCAGCGGACCTTCTGGGAGAACGCCACGCTGCAAACCGGGGAAATGCTCGACCTACTGGTGTTCGCAGGGGTGGTTGCCGCACTCGTGGAGTACCGCACGGACCTCCGGGAACGCTGGCTGTGGATTTCCGCATTCCTCATGGGCGTGGGCATCACCGGCAACTGGGCCATGGTCGGGTTCGCCTCGTTGTACCTGGTGGCCGTCATCTGGCTGCGGGGATGGTCCTTCTTTGACGCGGGGTTTCTCGGGCGAATGACGGGGTTCGGCATGGCAGGATTGCTGTTCTATCTCCTGATCCCGCTGGTCTCCGCTGTTGGTTCGGTCACCGACCTCGGTTTCTGGACCTCTCTCAAGGCCAATTGGGTGTACCAGAGGACCTATCTGCAGGGAATTCCGCGGGGCCGTCCGTTGCTGTTGTTTCTCGTGATGGTGCTGCCCCTGGGCCTGATCGCCATCCGCTGGCAGGGAACCAAGGGCAGCAGTCTGGAGCGGATCGCAGCCGTCATCGCCATCATCCTGCTTCAGGTGATGTGGTACTTTCTCGCGGTCTACCTCGCCTTCGACCCGCCATTCAGTCCGCGAAAGCTGCTGTATCTGGACAAGGGTTCCGGAGAGCTGGCGATGTTGACCTTCAGTTTCTGCTCGGCGCTCGCGGCAGGCTATTTCTCCGGATGGTTCCTCCTTGTGGGCGGGACCGATCCGGACAAGCAGTGGGAACATCCCAATCCCGGCCTGCGGTTGGCCGGCCGCGCCGCTGCGGTTCTCGCGGGCGTCGCCGGCGTCGCCGTGCCCGTCGCCCTCGCGGTGCGCAACCTCCCCGCCGTCCGGGCCCAGAATTCGACGGCCACCCGGGACCTGGCGGCGGCCCTGGCCGCCCCCCTGCCCGCCACTCCCCAGTTGATCCTCTCCGATGACCCGGTCGCCACCCAGTTGCTGATGGCGGAATTGGAAACCAAATCCGGCGGGACGCGCCACGTGGTGATGGACACCCTGCGGGGGAGCGATCCCCGCTACCGGAAGTGGATCGCGAGCCGGAGCGCCACGACCCTGCCGGAGTTGAAGTCGTTTGCGGACGCCAAGGAGAACGTCGCCGGAGTTTTTTCCGACATCGTCGCCCGCGCCGCCGCCGCCGGCCCGGTCCGCTACCTGAATCCGAGCTTTGGATTCTTTTTTGAACGGATCCGCCTGCTTCCGGATGGCGTGGCCTTCACCTGCGTGCCGGTGGGGACGTCCTACACCGCGGAACCGGTGCCCGCGCCGGTGCTGACCGCGGCGCTGTCCCGATGGAATGAACAAGCCCCCCGGTTTGAACGGGTCGTTCGAATGCGGGATCTCGATGCGCCCGACGCCAGGAATCTGACCGAGTATTGGTCCCGCTCGGGAGATTCCCTGGGGGTGGACCTTCAGCGGGCCGGCCGTCTGGAGGACGCAGGAAAGGTCTTTGAGCAGGCCCGCCGCCTGAATCCCAACAACCCCATCGTGACGGTCAATGCCAGGGTCAATGAGGCGCTTCGATCTGGAAAGCCCCCGGCCACCAACCTGGTTGCCTCCCTGGCACAGAGCCCACTGGTCCAAACCCTCGGAACCCAGGGGCCGGTGGACGAACCGGTGGCTCTGCTGAACATCGGACGCGCCCTCCTCGGGTCCGCGGACCGGCTTCCGCGGCAGGCATGGCTGTCCCTCAACCGATCACGGCAACTGGCACCCGGATCCCTGGCCGCGCAGTTCGGGGAGGTGGAGGCCCTCATCCAGGGTGGCCAGCTCGACGCCGCCCGGCGGCAACTGGATCAGATCACCCGGGAGCATCCGGAGAAATCCCTCGGACGGGAGGACTACGCCGCGATCACCCGCCTGGAGATTTATCTCGCGCTGTCGCGTCAGGATCTGGCGACCGCCGAGAAGCTCATTGAAGGCGCGCGCAGCCAGTTCGCGGCCGACACCTCGCTCATCGACCTTCTGACCGCGCTGTACATCCGCAACAACCGCCTCGACGAGGCCGTTCCCCTGCTCGAGCAGTGGCGGAAGCTGCGCGCGGACGATCCGGCCGCCACGCTCCGGCTGTCCACCATCCTCATCTCCCGCCGGCAGTTCGATCAGGCGCTCCGCATCATCGATCCGTTCCTCGGTCTCAAGTCCGACAACGTCGGCGCGCGCATCAACCGGGCCATCTGCCTCTTCCAACTCGGCCGCCTCGACGATGCCCGTCGTGAATACCAGGGACTCGCCGAGAAGTTGCCCGACCTCGCCCTGGTGCAGTTCGGACTCGGGGAAATCGCCGTCCGCCAGAAGAACACCAACGCCGCCCTCCAGCATTTCGAGAAATACCTCAAGACGGCCGCCACCAACACGACCGAGTACGCGGACGTCACCACCCGGGTGAACCAAATGCGGGGGAATCGCTGAACCCGCCCCGGCTCTGTTGAATCGGACCGGCGATGGAAGCGCCCCGTGTTGTCCATGCGCGTCACCCACGTCATCACCCGCCTGATCGTCGGCGGGGCGCAGGAAAACACGATTGATTCGGTCCTCGGACTCCGGCGCAAACCGGACCTCGAGGTGGATCTGGTCTCCGGACCCACCACCGGCGCCGAAGGCTCACTGGAGGAGATCGTCCGAAGGGAAGGGTGCCTCACCCTCGTGCCGGGACTCATTCGCGCCGTTCGTCCGTGGTCGGATGCCCTGGGCTACCTCCGCCTGACCCGGCTCTTTCGCGAGCGGCGTCCGGATATCGTCCACACCCACAGCGGCAAGGCGGGAATCCTCGGGCGTCTCGCCGCGCGGCGGGCCGGCGTTCCGATCCTCATCCACGGCATTCACGGACCCAGCTTCGGCCCGTTCCAGGGCCCACTGGCCAACGCGGTCTTCACCTCTGCGGAGCGGACCGCCGGCCGGGTGACCACCCATTTCGTGTCCGTCGCGGACGCGATGACGCGGCAATACCTCGCCGCGGGCATCGGCCGTCCCGAGCAATACACGCGGATCTTCAGCGGCTTCAATCTCACGCCCTTTCTCACCGCACGCAGGGATCCGGCGCTGGCCGCACGACTCGGACTGGGGCCGGACGATTTTGTCGTCGGCAAGATCGCGCGCTTGTTTGAACTTAAGGGACACGACGACCTGTTCACCGCCGCCCCGGAATTGATCCGGAGGATTCCCAACATCCGCTTTCTCCTGGTGGGGGACGGACCCTGGCGGCAGCGGTTCGAGGCCATGGCGTCCGCACCTCCGCTGCGGGGCCATTTTGTGTTTTCAGGACTGGTCCCGCCGTCCGCGGTTGCCGAGCATGTCGCGCTCATGGACTGCCTTGTGCACCTCAGCCGACGCGAGGGCCTTCCGCGGGCGCTTCCCCAGGCGCTCGCCGGAGGACGTCCCGTGGTGGCGTTTGACTGCGACGGCGCGGGGGAGGTCTGTCGCGACGACGAAACGGGTTTCCTCATTGCCCCGGGCGACACCGCGGGACTCGTGGACCGCCTCGCGCGGCTCGCTGAGGACCCCGGTCTCCGGAGCCGGCTGGGGGAAACGGGCCGATCCTGGGTATCCGAACGCTTCAGTGTGGAACGGTTGGTCAACGACCAACACGCACTGTACCTCCGGCTGGCGGCAGACCGGGCCCGGCGCGCCGGGGCGACTGCATCATGAGCTTCCCCTTCAACGCCTATCTCCTCGCCTTCTTTGGGGGGCTTTGCGTGACCGCGGCATCCGTCCCGCTGTGGCGCGCCTGGAGCGAACGGAAGGGATGGGTGGACGACCCCGGCCACCGCAAGATCCACGGAACCCCGATCCCGCTCTGCGGCGGATTCGCCGTCTTTTCCGGCATCGCGGTCGTCCTGCTCGGCGGGATGGCGGCCATCCAATTGCGCCTGCTCGATCCCGTCGCGGTGGATCGGCTCGCCTACGGACTCGGCCGCCGTGCGGGGGAGCTGGGAGCCATCCTGATCGGAGCGCTTGCCATGCTGCTGCTGGGAGCCTGGGACGACCGCCGCGAACTGAAGCCGGCCGCCAAGTTTGCAGGCCAGGTGGCGATCGCCCTCCTCGTCGCCGCGGCCGGAGTTCGGGTCACCCTGTTCGTTCCCAGCATGCTGTTCAGCTACGCAATCACAGTCCTGTGGATCCTCACGGTCACAAATGCCGTCAACTTCAATGACAACATGAACGGACTCTGCGGCGGCCTGGGCATGATCGGCACCGGCTGGATCAGTTATCACGCCGCCAGCGAGGGACAATACCTCGTGGCACTGCTCGCGCTCCTCACCGCCGGATCGCTCCTCGGATTCCTGCCCTATAATTTCCCCCGCGCCTCGGTGTTCCTCGGGGACGCCGGCAGCCACCTGGTGGGATTCCTCCTCGCGGTGTTGGCCATCCTGCCGCACTTCTACTCCTCAAAGGTCGCCACTCCCAGCCGGTGGGCCGTTCTCAGCCCGCTATTCCTGCTGGCGGTGCCGCTCGCAGACCTGGCGAGCGTGGTCTGGATCCGCACCCGCGCCGGGAAGCCGTTCTGGATCGGAGACACCAACCACTTCTCCCACCGCCTGGTCCGCGCCGGATGGACGCGGCCCCGGGCCGTTCTTTTGCTGTGGTGCCTGGCTCTCCTGGCGGGAGGGGCAACGCTTGGGTTATGACCCCGGAACTTCATTCACAGGAAACCGTGCCATTCCTCGGAGGAACGGTTCAAAGGATCCGGCTGCCCGCCCTGCCTCCCTCGGAAAGCTCGAAGGCGTCCGCGCCAAAGCGAATCGCCCTGGCCACCGGGGAGCTGTCCCAGTTGTCCACGGGCGACATCGACTACCGATACATCGCCTGCCTCGAACTCCGGGAAGGCACCGTCCGCGGCAACCACCGCCATGAACGAAAGCAGGAGTCCCTGTATCTGCTGTCCGGCTCCGCCTCGGTGCACGCCCTCGATCCCGCCACCAGCGAGCGGGTCGAAGTGACGCTGCAACCCGGCGATCTCATCCGGATCGCCCCGGGAATCGCGCATGCCCTGGTGGTCCACGCCTCCGGAATGGCGGTCGAGTTTGCACCCGAGTCGTTTGATCCAGCGGACACGAAGCCGTTCCCCGTGGTTTCCCCATAGAACCATTTGGAGTGCGGGCGCGAAGCTCCCGCTTTCTCGCGGACGACGCACGGAACGGCAATCCGCCCGTGTCCCGCGGCCAACGCGCAAAATCCAGAGCGGTAGCAAAAGCTGCCGCACTCCAGATCTGGAGTGCGGGAGCGGATCTCCCGCTCTCTCACGGACGACGCTCGGAATGGGAATCCGCCCGTGTCCCAAGGCAACGCGCGAACTCCAGAGCGGCAGCAACGGCTGCCGCACTCCGAGATTTCGAGAATTCTGAACCTGTCACCTTATTCCAAATTTGTGCGATGCGGGTTCGAACCGGTGTCAGGGAACCAGCCAGACGTTCGTCGTGAGTCCGGCATTGGTCAGTGCAGCGTGAAATTGCTCTCGCAGCCGACTGGAGGTGAGCTGCTGAACGCTACCGTCCCCGAGGAGAATGTTGCCGGACCCGATGTGGATCTCCCCATCGAAGCCCAACTTCATTCCATCTGCGAGGACGTGGCGGCCGGGACTCAAGCTGCCGAATTCATTGGTCAGGTTGCGATCTCCGGAAAGGATGGTCTCGGGAAGCTCCTCGCTGACATTCAGACTGAGGAAATAGCTGAGATTCTGGTTGCCGCTATACGAGACTTCTCGCCCCGGTGCCCGGCCCGCAACAAACGTAGTTGCCCCTTTCCGTTTTGCATCTTTCGGACACCACAGAAGTCGAGGCGACATCAATTCGTTGGTGAGAACGAGAAACTGTTCCCAGATGCGGTTGGCGTCCCCAGTGAGTTCCCGGGTTCCGCCCCGGCTCGCAGGAAGATCCATCGGAAACTTTCCACCATGTCATTCGCAAAGATCCGCATCCCGAGACCGATGTTCTTCAAATGGTTTACGCAGACGATCCGATCGGACCTCGTCCGGGGAGAGGTCAGAGCAGGAACGACGAGTCCCGCGAGAACCGCAAGGATCGCCAGCACGACGAGGACTTCAACCAACGTCAGTCCGTCATGACGGAGGACCCGGATCCGTTTCATTCCAAAACATTGAGCAGGTCCAATGCCGTCCATGAACGTGTTCCCGCCACCGGGGTCCCGCCTCCCTCTACGGCCCGTTCAGCGTGTACCGGAGGAATGCCGGCCGGTCGCCGGGGAGCGGCAATTGCGCGGTGCGCCGAACCACCAACCCCAGGTCCTCGTCGTCTCCATAGGTCAATCCCTCGGTGGACCACGTATTGAGGTCCGAGGACCACTCGACCTGCTCCGTGACGCCCTCCGTCACCAGGCTCTTCTTGTAGCTGAACAGGACCGAGGTGTCGTCGTAGCCAATCCGGTCAAAATCGCTGGTGTCGGGATGGTCCGGATCCGATCCGCGGAAATACTCCAGAAACGAGATGGCGCCATCCAGGTCCGGATCCGACCCGGGGTCGGGATTCACCACGTCGGGATAACCCGTAATCCACTCGGAGTAGGTCTTGGCGGGGAACAGCACGCGCGCGTACGCCTTGGTCGGATCCGGAACGAAGGGAATCCCCAGGGTGAGCGGGTTCGACGGGGAATAGGGGGCCGAGCCCACGGGGCTGGCCTCCGTCAGGATCTGAGGGCTGCCCACCAGGTGGCGCAAACCGACCCCGAACGAGGACGGGGATCCCGTGAACGACACGGTCATGATGTTGGCGAAGATCACCCCGGCGGCCGGGTCCTGAACCGTCACCACATATTCGTTGGTTCCGATCACGCCGCTCAGGGATGCGTTGGCACCGTTGTTGAGCCACTGCTGCTTGGACGCATCGTAGGTGAGGACGAATCCGTTGATCGTCGCCGTCGCGCCGGAGGGAACATTCTGCGCCCAGGAGAAGCTGACATTGAACTGCACCCCGCCCGGAACGTTGACCGGCACCAGGGCGCCGGAGGTGCTCGCCAGATGCGTGATGGCCGGGGAACGGACCGGCTTTCCGTTGGCGGTTCCCGTGGCGCTGACCGCGAATGTGTAGGGTGTGCCGGGCTGCAACCCCGTCAGCGTGTAGGTCACGTTGGTCGGCGTCGCCGGAACGGACTTGGGCGTGTGTCCCCCATGGGACAGCACGTCCAACTGGTATCCGGTGGCTCCGGGTACGGCCGGCCACTTCAGGACGAGGGAGGTGCTGTTGGTGGTGGCCACGGTGACCTTGGGCGAATCGAGTCTGCGGTCGGGAAGGATCGTAATGCGCAGAATCTGATTGTTCTCCAGCGGCACCGCCGGGGAGGGACCGCTGCGGTCGCTGAAGGCGAATCCGTAGGCATCGGACTCGTTGTAGAACACCGCAGCCCAGGGATTGTAGAAGCCGTCGTTCTTCACACGGGCGAGTCCGAACGGGTACTCCGTGGGCGGATTTCCATACCAGGCGGCACCGCTCGATCCCTCGCGTCCGTTGAGATAGCCGAAGTTGATCGCCGACAGCACATCGCGGGCAATCGCCCCATAGACCATGTTGGCGTTGGTGTTGATAAAGGACGCCGAAAGGCCGGCCACCGAGAAGGAGGCCCCATCCAGCACGGCGCCGTAGATGAAGCTGTCGAAATTCACCGTCTGCGCCGCTCCCGGTGCATTCCCGTTGGGCAGGTTGACGCTCATGTTGGCGTTCGCCGGGATCGGTGACGAGGGTGCGGGAGTCGTCGTCCCGGTCAGATTGATCTTATAGCCGCTGTTGTTGTCGCTGACGACCACCCCGGAATAGTTGTAGGTGGACCCATTGGCGTTGCCCGCGACCGAAAAGTGGTAGCCCGTGGACGGGGTCGGCAGAAGGCTGGCGAGGTAGTTGGTAAAACTGGGAAACGGACTGGGCGATCCGGGCTTGTTGTTCGAGGAAATCTTGCCCGGTCCCAGGATCCGGATGAAGTCACCGAATCCCGAGGACGCCGTCCAGCGCACCGGTCCGCTGCTGCCCCGGGCGTAGAACGCATTGGAACACCCCAGCACACCGAACTTGGCAACCAATCCCTCGGTGGACGTGTAGTACGTGCGCCGCGCCTTCGGAACCGTCTCTCCGGGCGACGAAAACACCTCCAACTGCATCGGCACCGCGTAGGCGTCGATGGAGGTCAGATTCGCGACGCTCACGATGGAGGGGTCAAAGGTCAACTCGCACTGGTCGAACCGGAAGTTGCTGGTGATCGGGCTCGGATTGGAGTTCGAGTAGCTGATGTTCGTCTGGTAGGACACGACGAAGGCGCCGGAGGCGATGGAGTTGATCGTGAACTCGTACACCGGGAGCGACCGGCCGCTGAAGGTGGATTCGACGGAGAATCCTGCGGACCCGAGCGTGGACACCGCCACCGACTCCACCGCGGGGTTGTTGACGATGGACCCGTTGGCAACCGGAATCCCGGTCACGCCAATGGCGTCTCCCGAGGCCACCGGCTGGCCAATGAGCATGGCGTAGACTTCCGAATCCGGGAGTCCACTGTCGTTGACCAATTGAACCGTGAGCCCGGCGCGGGCACACCATCCGGCGGCAAGAAATCCGGCAAGGACCAGAATCCGGGAACGGTAAAGAAACGGGAGCAGGTTTGGCATGGGAGGCATGGACGGCAGGGGAGGAGTTTGGACAGGACCCGGGGGGCGTGGAAAGCCTGGAGGCTCGAAGCCGGAGGCACTCCGGGCATCCTTGGGATGGATTCCACCCGATCCTTCCGGTGCTCCGAGGCGACTCCTGCGGAGCCGGGTTGCAATCGGCCATGTCCCCTCGCAAGACTTGCCCATGAATTCCAACCTCCTCCGGGCAGCCGTCGCGATCCCGGCACTGATGCTTCTTCTCTCCGGATGCGCCACGGGTACCGGATCGGGTTCGCCGGCCACCGCGGAATCCCTCGCCCGACTGGAGAACACCGACCTCAAATGCACCGGCCTCATCGTTCAGGGAAGCCAGGTCACGCTGCCCGCCGACGCCGGGATCACGCTCCGCATTACCGGCCCGGGCAAGGTCGCCGGACGTTCGGCGGTGAACCGATACTTTGGCGGATACACCCTGGGCGCAGCCGGGGCGATCCAGTGGACCCCTTTCGGCGCGACCCGCATGGCCGGCCCTCCGGAGCGCATGAAACTGGAGGACCAGTACCTCAAGGCACTGGAGTCCACCACGCGGGCTGATGTGACCGCCCACGGACTCATTCTCCAGTCGCCGGACGCCTCGACCCGGGTGGAGTTTTCCCGCTAGCCCGCCGCCTCACCGGATCCCTCCCGACAGGAAACCTCGGAACGCCCCAGTCCCGGATGTCCGATCCCTGGAAGCAACTCCTGCGCTGGGCGGAGGAGGAGGTTCGTGAAACCCGGGAGGCGCTTCCCGCGGATCTGCGGGCACACGCGGAGGCGCTGCCGGTTTCGTACGAGTCCGCCCCCGGGGAGGCCCTGCTCGAGGACGGCTGGGATCCGGATCTCCTGGGGATGTTCATGGGCGACCCCGTGGGTGTCGCCGCGTCCGAAGCCAGCCCCATTCCGCGCCAGATCCTGCTCTTCCTCGAAAACCTTTGGGACTTTGCCGGGGAGGATGAGGACGTATTCCGGGAGGAGGTGCACATCACCTACATCCACGAGTTCGGGCACTACCTCGGCCTGGACGAATCCGATCTCGAAGAGCGCGGATTGCTCTGAGGACTTCAGGGTGTCCAGCGGAGGCGATACAAGCCCGGGGTCACCACCGCAATGAACTCCTCGTCATTGCGCCGACCATCGGTCTTCAAGAGCACCCACGGCGAATCCGGATCG
>JAEUHD010000207.1 GCA_016793645.1 Verrucomicrobiales bacterium | reverse complement strand
ACGGTGGCGACCATGCTTTCGGTGACCTGGCGGCCCTCGCGACCCGCGAAACGCTCAGTGTTTACGACGCTTCGTATCTGGAACTGGCCCTTCGCCGAAAGCTGCCTTTGGGTTGCCGGGACGGTACCCTCCGGGCTGCGGCCGCTCGACACGGTGTCACGATCCACCCTTGAGATGGGGGGCAGAAATTTTGGGGATTGGGAGGAGCGTTGGTCAGAGGGCCGGTTTTCAGATTTCAGCGCAACGAACGCACGCTGCTCGTAGTGCAGGCTTTAGCCTGAAACGCGCGACAGCGCGGCTATTCGGGGTGCGGGGGAGCAGCCTGAAGGCTGGACTACGAACGGAACGCGGACCGCTTGAAAGCGGGACTACCAACGGGGACCGAACCGACTGAAGACGGGACTACCAACGAAACGGCCCCGGTGAAGACCGGGGCCGGATGGTGCGCACGGCAGGACTTGAACCTGCACGCCTTTCGGCACTACCACCTCAAAGTAGCGTGTCTGCCAATTCCACCACGTGCGCAGTTGGCAAGATGGTTTAAGGCCCCACCTCAGGGCCGCTCTTGGGATGGTCGGGGCGGTGAGAATTGAACTCACGACCTCCTGTACCCGAAACAGGCGCGCTACCAGGCTACGCTACGCCCCGTCCCAAAAGCCCGCGGAAAATGAGGACCGCAGGCCTTCTTGGCAAAGACTTTTTTTGGGAGGAAGAAGTATTGTCATGGGGATTGGGCATTCGTCGGTGGTCACTGGTCACTGGTCACTGGCCCCGCCGAGTGCTGCGATCAGTACCACTTCCGGACGCGCACCTCGATGCCGAGGTCGGTGCCGACCTTCTGGCGGAATTGGGTGAGGTTGGCGAGGGCCCCCGAGGAATCCCGGAAATGGTAGGGATACACCACGCGGGGCGCAAAGGCGCGGACCGCGGTGGCGGCGTCCGTGATCGACATGGTGAACGGCAGATTCATGCACACAAACGCGACATCAATGTCCTTCAGCGCCCGCATCTCGGGAATGTTGCCTGTGTCGCCACTCATGAACATCCGGCGCCCGCCCACCGTGACCACGTATCCGTTGCCGACACCCTTGGGGTGATTGCCGTTGTACGCGGGGATCGCCTCGATCCCAAGGTCCAGCACGTTGGTGGTGCCCCCGTTGGCCAGCGGTATCGTAATGGCCTTCAAGGCGGCCGACATCTGGGCATAGACGGCGGCCGGCGCAATGATCCGGGTTCCCGGATTGGTGACGGAATTCAGGGTCGTGGCGTTGAAGTGGTCCCCGTGATCGTGGCTGACGAGAATCAGGTCCGCCTTGGGGAAGGTCTTGTAGGGCGTCGAGCCCCCGACGGGGTCGTTGTAGATCATCCGCCCATTCCACTGCAGGACAAACGAGGCGTGATTCACGGGGTGGATCACGACGTCCCCGGCCGGCGTCGGCCAGTGGTCGCCCGTCAACACGGACTCCCCCGTCACCGGCATGGCGCGATACCACCGGAGGCCGGCATACGGTGCGCCCGAGTCGGCCACGAGATTGGTGCCGTTGGCCGCTCCGGTCAGTGTGCGGAAGGGACTCCACCGCCCGAGTTCCGACGCCACGTCCACCTGATACGACGCTCCTCCCGGGCCCAGAAGCTGAAACTCCACGTCCCCATTGGGCTGCGGACCGAGGTTCGCGAGGACCGGATCCACCTGCGCACCCAGGCGCAGACAGCCCAGCATCAGCACGGAAAGAAGGAAGTGACGGTTCATGAAACGGCTCAGGGATCCCAAGGGGCGGTGTGGATTGCGTCGGGGAACGATCCACCGTTGATAGTTGTAACTGGATGAGGGGTCAACCGTTCATTGCCCGATCCGTTCGGCCGCCTGGCTCCGGCGGTCCGGGGGCCCCCGGCGATCCCGATCCCTCGTCGTTGCCGGGACCCAAATCGTCTCCCCGTGGGGAAGGCACCCCCCGTTCAGGGAGCCCGGGTCGCGCCAAACCGCGGATCCAGATCCCGGACCTTGGCAAGGACGGTCGCATGGATCCCCGGGTCCGCTTCCTTCAAGGCATCCATGAACCGGTGCATCTGGTCGGGATTCATCTGGAACGGCTGGCCGTCCACAAGGCCGGGCACCGACCCGAAGGCGACCGCGAGTCGCTGACGCCGATTCCCATCGGCCAGGAATTCCGGGTCATCCAACGCCGACAGGACATTTCCGAGGTCCCGTTCGGTGAACCAGGCGCGGGGTTCCTCCGGCGCGATCTTCTGAAGGGCGTCCACCACGGCATCCCGGGACTGTGCCACCCTCGCACGGTCCGGTGCGGCCACTGGTGTGGATGCCAGCGACGCCAGGGCCTCCAAAAGTGCAGCACGGGCCCCTTCGGCGTCCGGTCCCATCGCCGCCAGGGCGGCGGCGGTCACGGGAAGGGCTTCCGGATTCCCATGAATTCCCTCCACCAATTCCGGCAGCGACAACCGACCCTCCCGCGCCGCCGCCGCAAAGGCCGCGTCCCGTTCCCGGGCTTCCAGCAGCCGGTGCATTTCGGGATTTCCCGGGCGCAGCCCGGGATCGATGGCGTCCAACAACATCAATGCCTGCCGTTGCTGATCCTGGTTGCCGCCGTCGTTCGCAATGGCGATCAGCGCCGGCACCGCGGCCTCGGATCCCGCCCCGAGCCGCTCCCGGGTGACCCGACCGGAGGAATCGGCCGGATCGGAACCCACGTTGCGCAGCGCCGACAAGGCCAGACCCCGTGCGTCGTCGTCGGGAGAGTTCAATCCCTCCACCGCGACCTTGAAGACCTCATCGCCCGCGCGATTCCGGAGCAGCATCGCGAGGGAGTAGCCGGCCATCTGCCGGACGGCGGGATCCGGATCCGCCAGGAGGGGCTTCAACGCGTTGGAAATCGATGCGGGTTCCCCCCAGGCGGGCGAGGAAAGGGAGTTCGCAATCGAGAGGCGGGCCGCAGGGTTCTGCTTCAAGGCGTCCACCAGGTCCGGAACCATCGCGGGGGATGGGCCGATATTCTCCAGCGCGGGCACGATCAGACCCGCGCTCACGCTTCCCTCCCGAAGCAGCCGGAGCAGTTCCGGGAGGGCATCCCTGGCTTCGCCCCCCAATTGCCTCAATCCATCGATGGCCCGGTCGCGAATGGGTCCGTCGGAATTCCCGAGCGCAGCCAGGAGCAGCGGCAGCGCCTGGGCGCGCCGTCCGCCCAGGGCGGCGAGCGCCCGCTCCATCTCGGGATTCGGAAACCTCCGCGTGGGTTTGCGATCCTCGAGGGCCTTTTGGACCCGCAACAACGCCGCGGCCAGGCGCGGATCCGTCCCCGGGTCGGGCGTCGGATGCCTCCCGGATCCGCCCGGGTCGGGTGAGACTTCCGCGGCAGCGTTCTCCGGGATTCCCCCCGTGTTCGAATCCGGTGAACCGGAGGACCTCGACGCGTGATAGCGGGCGTATCCGACGCCGAGGGTCAGGAGAACGACGGAGACTGCGGCGGCCGTGGCGAGGGTTTTTGCGGAGCTCATGAGTGTCAGGATTTCCAAGGGGGGCGTGACTGCGGTTCCGGCGGCCGTCCATGCGACTCCCGCGAGGTGGGCGCCCAGTCCTGCAGGGACCGCCTCGACGCATCGGCTTTCGAGCATGCAGGAAAGGGCCGTCGCCGTGGTCGTGATCCCGCGGGCGACCAGTCGTTGACGCAGTTTCTCCAGGGCGCGGGCCACGCGCTTGCGGGCGGCATCCTCGGCGATTCCCAGGGCGGATCCCACGTCGGCCAGGGAATGTTGGCCGAAGAATCGCAGCAGCAGGGCGTGGCGATCCGGCTCCGCGAGTTGGTCCAGGGCTTCGTCGAGCACCGGACGGAGCGACGCCCAGGCCGTTTCCGTTTCAGAGGTATCCTGTTCCTTCATCCACGTGGATTCCTGTTCCCGCTTCGCCCGCCGCCGCTCCGCCCGCAGCACCTCCAGGGCGGTGAACCGGGTGGTCCGATGCAGCCAGCCCGCGAGGAGTACGCCCTGCGGAAGCGACGGCACCGACCGGGCGAGGTCCGTGAAGACGGACTGGCAGATGTCCTGCGCCCGGTGCGAATCCCCGTTCACCATGCGGACGGCGGTGGAGTACACCAGCGGGAGGTGGCGATCCACGAGAGCGCGGAAGGCCGCCTCGGAACCGCAATCCCGATACTCGGCCAGCCAAGCAGCATCCTCGCCCGTCACACCCTTCCAATGCCGCCGCTCGACGAAACCGGACATGGAACCAAACCGTGGATCAGGAAACTACGAGAACCAAGCCTGCGCGGGGCGGGAGAAAAACTCCTCCAGTTTCAGTCCGTCCGGGCCGATGAGCCAGACGTTGGCCTTCGGATAGGCTTTGCGAAAGGCTTCGATTCCGCCCTGCTTTCCGGAGCGTCCGCTCTTCACTTCGAGGGCCCAAACATGGGCGCCGTGGCTCACGACGAAATCCACCTCGCAGTCCCCGTCCCGCCAATAGGTGACACTCCACTGGGGGCCCTGAAGTTCGTTGAGCAGA
>JAEUHD010000164.1 GCA_016793645.1 Verrucomicrobiales bacterium | reverse complement strand
CCATCCCCAGAGGAGGATCCATCCGAAGAGCACCGTGGGGACCACGGATCCCAAGGCGACCCCCACGATGCTGCGCAGCCACACGGTTAGTAAGATACTGAGCGCGAGATTGCACACCGCTTCGGCCACGCCCTGCTGCATCATCCGGCGCTCCTGTCCGGCCATGAGAAACATCCGCTTGAAGACCCAGTGGGTGAGAACCAGGGAATAGTGCCAGAACAGGAGGAGTTGTCCGACCCATTGCATTTCGGGCGTTGGCTCCTTCACGCCGGTCAGGATTCGGATGAGCCCGTCCATGTAGGCCGCGGAGAGGATGTACAGGGGGGTGGCCAGCAGCACGCTGTAGCGCATGCCTCCGATCAGCATGTCCCGCAGCGCGGCGCGGTCCCCTTTGGCGTGGAGGTGCGCCGCAGTCGGCGAGAGGACGTCCGCAATCTGTTTCGTAAGCTGACCGAACATTTCGCCGATCTTTCCCCCGGCCTGGTAGGGGGTGACGGCGGCCACACCCAGTATCGAGCTGATGACGGGCTGGTCCGCCTTGTTGCGCATCACGTTCCCCAGCATGTTGAGGTAGGCGTAGAGGCTGAACTTTCCGGTGTGAAGCAGGGTGCCCCGCGAGAAATATGCGGGCCGGAGCCGGACTCCCGGGAGGGCGCGGAGTGCGAGGACGAGGGCGACGAGATAGGGGATCACCACGCCCGCCAGCGACAACACGACCAGCGTCAGGAATCCGAGATGGAGGCGGACCACCAGCAGGACGCAGAGAAAGTTCGCCACGTTGGTGGCAAGGGCCAGGTTGTTGGCCAGGATCAGCCGTTGCTGGCCCTGGAGAATCTCGGGGAAAACGCCGAGGGGGAAGGCGATGCCGATGCCGATGAGAAAGACCATCAGGATCGTGCGAAACTCCTCCCGTCGGGAGGCGCTGACGTGGAAGAGGTCGACGAGCGGCCCGGAGCACAGGATTCCCGCAACCACCGCGACGAGGGCTGCGAGGGCGTAGAAGCCCACGATCGAGCTGAGCACGCGGCTCAGCTCAGTCCAATCGCCCCGGACGGAAAGTTCCGCCACCCGCTTCTGCGCCGCGTAGCCGAATCCGAAGTCCAGAAGGATTCCGTAGCCGAAGATGGCCCACAGCAGGGACCAGAATCCGAACTCCTCGGCATCGAGTCCCTGGTACAGCAGACGGAAGGTGACCAGCCCCAGCCCCATCCGGACCACGAGACGCACATAGCCGGACAGCGTGCTGCGGACGACATTTCGCCGGACCTGTTCCTGATTCATGGGTTGGGTTTGTCCGGGGAGACCCCGGAAGGAATGGGTGGGGAGATCCGGGCACCGCGCGTGCGCGCCGCGTGGGCTTCGGCGCCCTGGTAAATCTCCTCCAGGCGACGGGCAATCCTGGACCAGTCGTAATGCGCCCGGGCCTCGGCGCGGCCGGATTCGGCGAGGTGCCGTCGCAAGCCTTCGTCGGACCTTACCCGTTGCAGGAGCATCGCGAGCGCTTCCGGAGCCTGGTCTCCGGTTCCGTCCACAAACAGTCCCGTCTCCCCGTCCCGGACCAGCGCCTTGAGTCCGCCCACCCGGCTGGCGATCACGGGCGTTCCGGCGCTCCAGGCCTCCAGCACCACAATGCCGAACGGTTCATGCATCGAGGGCAGGACGAAGACGTCGGCCGCGTGGAACGCCTCGACCAGCGCGGGATCCTCATTGCGAAGTCCTGGAAGAAGCTGCGCGGAGCCGCCCAGGCCCAACTCGGCGATGCGGTCCCGCAACGCGGCTGCATAGGCGGGGTGGGTTTCCGGGCCGATCAGGAGCAGTCGTGCCGCGGGTTCCATGCTTCGGAAGCGGGCGAAGGCCTCGAGAAGCAGGCGCTGGTTCTTCTGGGGATCGATGCGGCTGAGGCTGAGAATCAGGAAGCTTTCGGGCGGGATGCCGTGGCGCTCCCGGAACCGCCGGCCGTTGCCGGTGGCAAATCGTGCGGTATCGACCCCATTGGGCAGGTAAACCACACGGTCGTGCCCCAGCTCACCCCGGGCCTTGTCGAGTTCCGATTGCCCGACGCAGATCACGGCGTCGGCGTCCTCGAGCACGCGCCGGGAACCGAACAGGGCGCCGAACGGCTTGCCCCATTCCCAGCGCCCCTCGATGGGCTTCATCATGCCGCCCAGTTCGGCGGCGGGGACATCGAACACGCCGCCATGCAGGGAGACGACAAAGGGTTTCCGGCGCAGGCGCGCGGCGGTGCGCACCTCCCCCCCGAGCCGCTTCAGGGCATGGGCATGAAACAGTCGGACGTCTGGCAGTCGCAGGAGTGCCGCGAAGAAGGAGAGGGACAGCAGGTTGCCGCCCTTGCGATCCAGCGCGGCGCGGTCCGCGTCGCTGAGCCCAAAATACGGGTAGCAGTAGGGAAACCTGCGCACCGGGACACCACCGATCCGCTCCTCGCGGCGGGTGGCCAGGGCCATCGAGGTCAGAATGACGGGAGCCGCCCCGGCCGCCTGCTGCTGGCGGGAGATTTCGAGGATGACCGTCTCCGTGCCCCCCCAGTCCTCCGCCACAAAGCGGCGGGGGACGTGGACGATGGTGTTCGGGGGCGAGGGCATGGACGGTTCAGGCCTGGGGGGACGGGGCATTCCGTTCGAGCGCAAGGCGCGCCTCGGACTCCATCAGGCGATAAATGTGCGGAATGGCGGTGATGCCGTCCGGAACGGACGCCTGGTTGGTGAGCAGGCTCGCGTAGCTGTGGGGATCGGTGGGGTGGTATCCGTGCATGGCACGAATCGGACGTTCCCCCATGTGGCTGGGAACGATCAGGACTCCCTCCCGGACGAGGAAGATCAGCTCCCCGAAGTAGCGGTCCTCGAACAGGGCGTGCATCTCCCGAAGCTCGGCGTCGGGAACGATGCGTCCCATGGGCTCCTGTCGGAGGGCCTCGGAAATCCGGGTGCGCGCCGAATCGTTGAAGAACCAGAATCGGGCCATGGTGGAGTCGTAGACCACGGCGTAGTCGCGTCCCATGACCAGCGGCAGGGCGTCGATCCTCGATTTCAGATCCAGCAGTTCATCGCAATTCGCCATCCCGTGGTCGCTGAAGACGTACAGGTGAACCTCTTGGTAACGGCCCCGTGCCGCCTCAAGAAGGGTGCGGATCCATTCCTCGTACCGTCGGAGTTTTTCCGGGACCTCGGGGGACCGGTTTCCGACCCGGTGGAGCAGGCCGTCCAGGCCGGCCCAGTACATGAAGGCAAAGTCGACGTCTCCCGCCCCCAGCCGCGCCGCGAGTTCATCCCGGTTCTCCTCCTCGGTCCTCGCGGGGTCGCTGACGAAATAGGGGATCTTCTGGGATACGAGAAAATCGAAGATGTTGGCACCCCGGTTCATTCCGCCGGGCTGGAGCGGGCTCTTCTTCTCGGTGAAGTCGAAGAGGTGGATGTACCGGAACGGAATGTTGTAGAGGTCAAAGTATCCGCGGAATCCGAGATGGACCTTGAGAAGCCGGGTGAGCAGGCGCCGGACGATGCGGCGGCTGGTGAGGGCGGTCGGCAGCCATCGCAGCAACCGCAGGGAGCGGAACGGGGAGTTTTTTGGGTCGTAAACGAAGTAGCACCAGTTCCGGTGCTCCACAGGCCAGCGGCCGCTGAGAATGGAGGGCACGCAGGTGGAGCTGTAGCCGAAGACCGAGTCCAGCCGCCGGCGACGGGGGGCCAGGTCCTGAAGGAATGGATCCCCGCGGAGGATCTCCCATCCGCAGGCATCCACCATGATGAACAGGGGAAGGACGGTTTTCATGTCATGAGGTGTGAGCCCCCGCGAGGGCCGCACCGGATTCGGCGGATGTCGCCACCAGGCGATCCACCTCGGCCAGCAGTTGGGTGGGACTGAACGGCTTCGTCAGGAAAAGATTGGCGCCCGACGCCGCCGCCTCCTGCCGGGTGATGACCTGGCCCCGGGCCGTCAACATGATCACCGGAGTCTCCGCGGTGTCCGGGGCGGTGCGGAGTTCGCGAAGCGCCTGGAGGCCGTCCATCTCGGGCATCAGGACGTCCATGACGATCACCCGCGGGCGCTCCCGTCGCGCCAGGTCAACGGCTTCCCGCCCGTTCCGACCCACAATGAGCTGGTGTCCTCCCTTTCGGAGGCTCATTTCGATGATGCGGAGCATGTACGGCTCGTCATCCACGATCAGGACTTTGGCAGGCATGGGGGCGGGGGTCAGGTTGATGAAGGGTGGGCGGAGGCCAGGACGAGAAGGGTTACATCGTCCGAAGGGGACTCGCCCCCGAGAAAATCATGGTGAAGTTTGAGCAGGGCGTCCCGGATCTCGTCCGCGGAATGGCCGTGGGCGAAGGACTGCTCCAGGCAGGGCTGCACGCGTTCAATGCCCAGCAGGTCGCCCGCGGCGTTTCGTGCTTCGATGAGGCCGTCCGTATAGAGCACAAATCCGCCACCGGAATGCAGGGGAAGCACCTGTTCCGTCCATTCCATCTCCGCCGTGATGCCGAGGGGAGGGCCATCCGCATTCAGCAGGCGCACCGGCTGTCCGCCGCCTCCCAGCAGGAGTGGACAATGCCCGGCCGAGGCCACCTTCAGTTCGTGCCGCTGCAGATCGAGGAAGACGAGTTGCGCGGTGACGAACATGTCCACCCGGTCGAGGTCGGGAAACAGCGCCCAGTTCAACCAGGTCAGAAACTCGGCGGGCCGAGGGGCCAGTTCCGGACGGGAGCGAAGATATCCCCGGAACACCGCGGCAAACATTGCGGCGGGAACCCCCTTGCCCATCACGTCGGCGATGGCGAAGAGCAATCCGACGTCGGGGATCTCCAGCACATCGTAGAAGTCGCCGCCCACCTGGCTGGCGCTGGCGGAGTGGCCGGAGAGCCGGAACCCCCGGGGGGCGGGGAGGTCCACGGGGAGCAGGGATCGCTGGATGGAGGCGGCAATCTCCAGGTCGCGACTGACCAGCCGGGTTTGGAGCTGTTCCTCGTGGATTCTCGAATTGTGGATCTGGAGACCGAGGAAGTCGGCGAAGGTGTGGATGATGCTGACCTGTCCCGCGGTGAACGGGATGCTGGGAACGGCGCGGCCGAGGGTCATGACCCCGAGGAGGGTTCCGTTGACGTGGATCGGATGGCTCAGTCCGGCCGTGGCCTCCCCGAAGGCGCGGAGCGGGTCCTGGGCGGGAAGCGGCGCATCCGGTTCGAGCCAGACATCCTGGCGGCCGGTCGCGGCCGTGCCCTCCACCGATTCCTGACGGCCGGGTATGAGGCTCACCGGTTGGAGAAACTCCTGGCGGGAGGAGGCGAACTGGACCAGCGAGGTTCCCCCGGGGACGGCGAGCCGAAGGATCCACCAGTCGGCGGCGCAAACGGTCCGGAGTTCGTCGAGCCACCGGGCGATGAAGCGCGCATCCTGGCCGCCCTTGTTGATTTCCTCCGTGAATCGGAAGATGGCCGAAAGGCTCTCATAGCACGCCGACAACTCCTCGCTCATGGTCTGGAGCATGGACTCCGCGAGTTCGGCTTCGAGGTTCGGGGCGGGGGGCGGGGACGGCGCGGGTTGCGCGCGTTTTCGGATCAGGACCAGCCGGTTCTCCGCCCGTCCCCGGAGGTACTCCGCCTGGTCGCTGAGCGTCCTCATGAGAAACAACCCGCGGCCGTGTTCGGACGTGGGATCGGGGAGTTCCGGATTCTCGGGGAAGTCAAACCCCGCCGTGTGGTCGACCACCTGGATCTCGACGACGGTCGGAAACACCAGGACGAGGAAGACCACCGGCTTTTGTTCAGCGCCGGGTTGGACGTGCAGGACGGCGTTGTTGCCCGCCTCGGCGCAGAGCAGTTCCCAGGAGGAGATCTCGTCCGGCTGAAGGCCCTGGCGCCCGAGGAACGCACACACCTTCTGCGACGCCTCCCGGACGGAGACCAGATCGCAGGCGGCGGTATGGATACAGACCGCGAACGGCTGTTGAACGAGGGACGGATCGGACCCGGGCGGGGGGGGGGGCGTAGTG
>JAEUHD010000223.1 GCA_016793645.1 Verrucomicrobiales bacterium | reverse complement strand
AAACTCGACCTGCCGACGGGCCAGCACCCGTTCCCCGATGTCCCCGCCGGGCTTCGCATACCAGGCGCCGTCCACAACGGTCACCACAGCCTGGAGCCGGACCAGCGGCAGCAGGTCGGAGTCGGTCAGGACGTCGATGATGTTGTCCGGATCCGCCAGCCCGCTGGTCTCCACAATCAACGCGTCACAGGTTCCCTCCTTCACCAACCGGCTGACGGCGTTGGGTAGTTCGTTGTCCGGCGCGCAGCAGATGCAACCACCGGCGACCTGCTGGAGCGGGAGCCCGGGACGTCCGATCAGCCGCGAATCCACGCTCTCCGCGCCGAATTCATTCATCACCACCCCGAGGCGGCGTCCGGTGGCCGGCGACTCCTCCAGCCATCGCAGCAACAGGGTGGTTTTCCCGGCGCCGAGGAAGCCGGTGAGGAGGATGAGGGGGAGAGGGGAAGAGTCGTTGGTCATTGGTCATTGGTCATTGGTCATTGGTCATTGGTCATTGGTCATTGGTCATTGGTCATTGGTCATTGGTCATTGGTCATTGGTCAGTCGTCAGTCGTCGGTCGTCGGTCGTCGTAATGGGTCCCATGCCCTTTTGCTGAACACTGAACACTGAACACTGAACACTGAACACTGGCCACTGGCCACTGGCCACTGACCACTTCTCCCCCTTCCTCACCAATCATAGTTGAAACTGATGCTGATGCGTTCGCGGTTCACGGGGTTGGCGGTGACTTCGTGGCGGAGCCAGCTCTCGAAGAGGGTGACCCGGCCGGCTTCTGCGGGATAGGTCACGTGGATCCGATTGGAGGGTGCCGGGTCGGCCGTCCGCGGAGGCGCCGCCATGAAGCGGCTCAGGCGGGGATCCTCGAACTTCAATCCGGCACATCCGCGCGGAGTGGACACGTAATACGTACCGCTGATGACGGAGTTCGGATGCAGGTGAAGGCTGTGGGCGGTGCCCCGGGGCATGATGTTGACCCAGCAGTCGGTCATTCGAAGCTCGCGCCCCCCCAGATCCCAGTCGAGTGACTTCGCAAAGGCCGCGACGTGGCGATCAATGTTCTGTTCGAGTTCCCGGAAGGTGGAGGAGAACTCCTGGAGGCGGTCCATGGTTCCATAGCTGGTGTAGCCGCCCGGATAGTTCTTCGCGGACCAGCGGCGACCGGCGTCATCGAAGTCGCGCAATTGCCGGCATTCCCGGAGCAATTCCCGGTTGAGGGCAGCTCCTCCGGTACGGCGGAGGCGGTCCTGGTAGATGACGGTGGCGAACCACGACTGAATCGGTTTCATGCGCGCGGGGCGGCATCACACGCCCCGGACCGGTCCAGGTCAAGGAACGGCCCCCGGCGACTCCCCGCGTTTCCCGCTTGTTCCGCGGATTCACTGCCGGCGAAGGTGTCCGCAATGCACCTGTTGCACGCAGCCAGCGAGCTGCACCCGTATTCCAAGACCGGCGGCCTCGCGGACATGGTCGGGGCCCTGGCACAGTCGCTGGCGCGTGCGGGCCATGTCGTCGAGGTGGTCACCCCGCTTTACCGGGGCATCCGCGAGCGGTTCCCCGCGATCCGGCGGGCCTCGTGGCGATTCGACATCCGCCTCGGCAGCTCGGTGGTTTCGGGGGAGTTCTGGCGGCTGGACCCGGAACCCGGCCTGACGCTCTGGTTTGTGGACCAACCGGGTTTCTATGACCGGCCGGGGCTCTACAACGAGCACCAGGTGGATTATCCGGACAATTCGGCCCGGTTCACCTTCTTCAGCAAGGCAGCCTTCCTGCTCGCGCGTCACCTGCCCCAGCGGGTGGACCTGGTCCAGTGTCACGACTGGCAGACCGGACTCCTCCCCATCCTGATCCAGCACGCCCGGGTCGCGGCCGGATGGGACGCCGCCCCGCGGACCCTGTTCACCATCCACAATCTCGCCTACCAGGGATGGTTCCCAGCCGCCGACTGGGCGCTCACCAATCTGCCCGGAAGCTGGTTCCACCTCGAAAGCGCCCTCCACTACTACCAGTGGAACTGCCTCAAGGGAGGACTCGCCTTGTCGGACGCCCTGGCGACGGTGAGTCCCAATTATGCCCGGGAGATCTGCACCCCGGAGTATGGGTGCGGACTGGACGGCCTGCTGCGGCGGCGGGAGTACGAACTGACCGGGATTCTCAACGGCGTGGACTACGGCGAATGGAACACGACGGCCAATCCCCTGCTGCCCCACCCGTACACGGCGGACGACCTCTCCGGGAAAACGCTCAACAAGGCCGACCTGATCGACGAACTCGGCCTGGAACCCTTGGACGAAGTCCCGCTGCTGGTGAACATCTCCCGCCTGACCGACCAGAAGGGAGCCGACCTGCAACTGGCGGCGCTGGAGGAACTGCTCGCGGCCGGCAACCAGTTCCAGTTCGCGCTCCTCGGCAGCGGGAGTCCCGGGCTTCAGGATGCCTATGCCGATCTGGCCCGGCGGTATCCGGATCGCGTGGCGGCCACCATCGGATTTGATTCCGGACTGGCACAACGGATGGAAGCGGGAGCGGATTTCTTCCTGATGCCGTCCCGGTTCGAACCCTGCGGCCTCAACCAGCTCTATTCCCTCCGCTACGGAACCGTGCCGATTGTCCGGGCCACCGGGGGCCTCAATGACTCCGTGGTGGATCCCCGGGAGAACCTCGAACGGGCCACCGGAATCAAGTTTCAGGAACCCAGCGCCGCGGCCCTGGCGAATGCCATCCGGAAGGGTCTGAGCCTCTACCCCCGGCCCGACCTGCTCTCCCATTTCCGGAAAAACGGCATGCGCGCGGATTTCTCCTGGGATCGGCAGGCACGGTTGTACGTGGAGCTTTACGACCACATTCTCCACGGGGTCTGAAACCCTCGGGGCGTCCCCGGCCCCATTGCGCGTGGTTGACAACCACGGCGTCCCACCAAACGCTGTCGCCCATGAAGCGCTTGACCCTGTGGGCCTCCGCCCTCGTCGTCGCCATGACCACCACCATCGCCGCCAGCATCCAGGACGTGCCGCTCAAGGACATTGACGGCAAGGACACCTCGCTCAAGGCGTACCAGGGCAAGGTCGTCCTGGTGGTCAACGTCGCCTCCAAATGCGGTCTCACCCCCCAGTACACGGCGCTCGAGGCCCTGTATCGGAAGTACAAGGATCAGGGACTCGTCATCGTGGGGTTCCCCTGCAACGATTTCGGCGCCCAGGAACCGGGAACGCCCACGGAAATCAAGACGTTCTGCTCGACCAAGTATGACGTCACCTTCCCGCTGATGGCCAAGCTCCACGTCAAGGGCCCGGAACAGCATCCGCTCTACCTCCAACTGACCGGCAAGGACGCCAAGTTCCCCGGCGACATCGAATGGAACTTCGGCAAGTTCCTGGTCGCCCGGGACGGCACGGTGATCCAGCGGTTCAGTCCGAAAACCACCCCGGACTCCGCCGAAGTGACGTCCGCCGTTGAAGCCGCCCTGAAGGCCAAGTGAGTTTGCAATTGCGTCCCGCCCGTCCCCTCTGGCGTTCACGCAAGGCAACGTTGACACTTTTCCCACGACTCCCTAGCGTTTCCCCAGACAACACCTGATTCGCTGATCATGCTCCGCCTTGCCCTCATCCTTGCGCTCCTGGTTGCCATCGGCGGCCTGGCCGTCAGTCATTTCGTCGCCAAGCCCAAGGTGGACGAGCTCGTGACCAACCTGGATTCCACGACCAAGAGCCTCCAGCAGGCGACTTCGGAGAGGGACACGGCGCAAACCGAGGCCAAGAACCAAAAGGCCCTCGCCGAGAAGGTTTCCCGGGAACTGACCGACACCAAGGGTCTTCTGGAGGCTGCGGCCACCGACGCGCAGCAGCAGCGGGGCCGGGCGGACCGCCTTCAGACCGACCTCACCAAGATCACCAAGGAACGGAATGAGGCGCAGCAGATCGTCGCCGCGTGGAATGTGCTGGGGATCCAACCGGAGCAGGTGGCGCAATTGAAGTCGGACCTCAAGAAGACCTCCGAGGAACGGGATGCGCTCACCACCCAGGAGAAGATTTTCACCCGCAACATTGAGGACCTGAAGAACCGTCTGGCCCGGTATGAAGGCGACAAGGAGAAGCCCGTCGAGATGCCCGGCCTCAAAGGCGCGGTCGTTGCGGTGGATCCCCAATGGAATTTCGTGGTCTTGAACGTGGGCGAGGAACAGGGCGCGAAGCCCCGCGGGATCGTCATGGTGCGGCGCGGCGACAAGCTGGTGGGCAAGGCCCGCATCGTCTCCGTCGAAAAGACCCGCAGCTTCGCCAACCTCCTCCCCGGCTGGAAGCAGGGTGACGTGGGCGTCCAGGTCGGCGATGCCGTCCTGTATTGATGGGACTTCCATGAACGTACCGGCCCGTTGGATTCTTCGCTGGTTGATGATGGCCGTCGTCCTGCTGGGCGCGGCGGGATGCAAGACCACCGACGACGACATGGTGGAGCGTCCTTGGAATGCCCCCAAGAGTTGGGAGAACGGGCTTCCCGCAGGCATGATGGAAGGGCGCTGAGCGCCGCCCGGTCCCGTTGGGATCGGCGCCTCCGCAGCGGGATCCGCGCCTAAAGCCGCCCCCAATTTCCCGCCCTCGGGAACCCAGGGAGCGCACTTCACGGCGCCGGGGTTCCTGTGGATCCTTCCGCTTCGGAATTGATCCCGGGATTCCCGCCCCGTCAGAATCAGCCGGTGGCGGTCTCGTTGGCGGCGACATTCTGGGAACTCCTCCGCGTTCCCTTTCAGCACGAGGATCTCATCTGGGGGATCGTGCCCCTGTACTTCAGTTGGCTGGTGTCGGAACTCACCGCCGCCAAGGCCACCTACAATACCGCGCTTCAGACCGGATTCGCCCTGCTCTGGTCCGGTGCACACTGGATCTGGCAGGGCGTGCCAGCAACCCCCGGACATCGGGGGAATCCGCTGCCCTTCGCGTTCGTTTCCCTCAACACCCTGGTCACCCTGATTGTCGTCATCCTGGGAGCCCTCGCACTCTGGAGCGGGCTCCGGCACAAGTATCCCCGGGGCATGTGGTTCCTCGGGCACACGCGCTTTGCGGGATACTTCATGATCACCCTGTTTCCCATCCAGGCGGGCCGGCTGTCCTGGACCTGGGAACGGGTTGCCGCCATCGCGCTGTTCGCCGTACCCGTCTGGCTGCTGCTCCACGTGGCCCTTCATCCGTTCCGGAAACGCTGAACGCGGGGCGTTCGTAGTGCAGGCTTCAGCCTGTTCTTCCGGGACGCGGAGACGGCAGTTTGGGCGGGGAGCAGCCTGAAGGCTGGACTACCAACGGGCGGGGCGGGGCGTTCGTAGTGCAGGCTTCAGCCTGTTCTTCCGGGACGCGCAGGCGGCAGTCTGGGCGGGGGAGCAGCCTGAAGGCTGGACTACCAACGGGCGGGGCGGGGCGTTCGTAGTGCAGGCTTCAGCCTGTTCTTCCGGGACGCGCAGGCGGCAGTTGCGCGGGGAAGCAGCCTGAAGGCTGGACTACCAACGAGCGGGCGGGGCGTTTGTAGTGCAGGCTTTAGCCTGTTCTTCCGGGACGCGCAGGCGGCAGTTGCGCGGGGGAGCAGCCTGAAGGCTGGACTACCAACGGGCGGGACGATGTCGAGATGCGCCCGCGGCCCGGACAACCACCAAATGTCGCTTGCGGAACCCCGCCCAATTTCAAAGCCTCGCCCCTTCAAAGCCATGAAAGGTCTCTTCCGGTTACTCACCTGTCTCTTCCTCCTCGGATTCACCACCTGTGCCGCAGACCCCAAGAAGGTCCTCCTGATCGCCGGGAAGCCGAGCCACCCCCCGGGGATGCACGAATTCCGGGCGGGATGCCTGCTGCTCCAGAAGTGCCTTTCCGGAATCCCGGGATTGACCGTGGAGGTGTACAGCAACGGGTGGCCCACCCAGGTCGTGGACGGCAAAACCGTGGACAACAACGCCGTGTTCGACGGAGCCGCCGCAGTGGTGATCTATTGCGATGGCGGCGGGGGACACCCGGCCATCCGCCCGGAACATGTGAAGGTCCTGGATGCGGTGGCCGCCCGCGGCGGGGGCCTGGGATTTGCCCATTATGCCGTGGAGGTGCCCAAGGGTGACCCCTCGGAGGCCATGCACCGATGGATTGGTGGTAACTACGAGGACCACTTCTCGGTCAATCCCATGTGGTCGCCCCAGTATTCCTCATTCCCCACCCATCCCGTCACCCGCGGCGTGAAGCCGTTCAGCAATCGCGACGAGTGGTATTTCAACATGCGCTGGGCCGCGTCCACGAATGGCCTTACCCCCATCCTGGTGGCGACACCCTCCGATGCCGTTCGCAAGGGTCCCTACGTCTGGCCGGCGGGTCCGTATCCGCACATCATCGCCGAGAGCGGGCGTCCGGAAACCATGATGTGGACCCTCGAGCGGGCGGACGGCGGGCGCGGATTCGGATTCACCGGCGGTCACACCCACGCCAACTGGGGCGACCCGAACCAGCGGAAGATCGTCCTGAACGCCATTCTTTGGCTGGCAAAAATGGAAGTCCCCGCTGCTGGCGTGGAGTCTGCTGTGAGCCCTGAGGACCTGCTTCAGAATTTGGATCCGAAGAGCAAATGACGCCCACCCCTGGTTTCACCCCGCCGTTGGAGACCTGTCCCGAATTTTCCCCCGAGCGACGCCCCGAAAACGGACCGATCCCCGGCACCCATTCCGGATCCGGACCACTGGCCTGGCGTCCGGCGCTTCTCGCCTTGTTGTTGCTCGTCTTCGAGCCGTCGCGCAGCCAGGCCGAGGACCGGGTGGAGTATCTGTTTGAGGGATACCACGAGCAGGACGACCGGATTGCGGTCAACACCAGCGGCGTCTATGTCGAAAAGGACCTGAATCCGAAACTCGTCCTCCGGGGGGAGTTTGTTTACGACGCCATTTCGGGAGCGACCCCGAGCGGCGGCCCCCCTCCCCCGGGCGATCCCCAGGTCCCCACCATTGAGTTTTCGGACCGCCGGTACGCGGGGAATCTGGGAATCGACATCCATCAGGGCCGGTTCACGCACACCCCGTCGGTTTCCTACAGCTACGAGCACGACTACAAGAGCTTCGGCATCGCCTACAACGAGGCCATCGATTTCAACCAGCGCAACACGACGGTTTCGCTGGGAGCCGCCCACAATTTCGACGAGGTCTCCGGAACCTACCAACCGGAATTCGCCTCCAAGGGAACCACGGATTTCCTGCTGGGCGTCACCCAACTGCTGGGACCCCGCACCACGTTCACCTTCAATCTGACGCTGGGATACAACGATGGCTACCTCACGGACCCGTACAAGGGCGTGAACTTTTCCTACAATTATCCCGACCCCAGCTTCGATCCCACACCCTGGGGTGTGAACGCCGGAGAGAAGCGGCCGAGCAACCGGTTCCGGCAGGTGGGATTCTTCGGGATCAACCACTACGTGAAACCCGTCGAGGGCGCTCTGGAGACCACGTTCCGGCTCGGACACGACGACTGGGGCATTTTCAGCCAGACGGTCGGTCTCAACTGGGCCCAGAAACTCGGACGCCGCGTGATTCTCACGCCCCAGTTCCGATTCTATCACCAGTCCGCCGCCGACTTCTACGCGACCCGGTTTACCGGGGATCCGGCCTACCCCGACGGCACGCCGTACTCCTACAATCCGGACACCAACACCCTTCTCTTCCCCGGGGATGAGGGCTATCCGGACGGAACCATCAGTGAGGTTCCTGCGTTTCCGTATGCCTACTCCTCCGACTACCGGTTGTCGGAGATGAATACCTACATGTTCGGCGGAACCCTCCAGATCCGGGTTGCGGAGATGGCCACCCTGAATCTCGGATACAAGCGGTACCACATGGTCGGCACGGATGGCGTCACCCCCGAAAGCGCCTATCCGACCGCCAACGTGTACAGCATCGGCTTCACCCTATGGTTCTGAGCCCTCCCCAGGCACCCGCGCCCGCCGCCCGCGACGACTACGGGGCGGGAACGGTGCTCGCACGCATCCTGGGGACCACCCGCCGGGAGCGGCGGGACGCCGGATGGGAAGTCCGCTTCCAGGCGCTCGGAACGCAGTGCCGGTGGCACTTGGCCGGTTCCGAGGCCAATGCCGCCCGCTTTACCGAAGCCGCGCTGCGGTGGCTGGCCGGGTTCGAGGCCAAGTATTCCCGGTTCCTCCCGGGCTCCCTCATTTCTAAAATCAATGCCGCCGCGGGCAGGGAGCCGGTGGCGTTGGACGCCGAAACGGAACGAATCTTCGCCCTCTGCCAGGAATTGCATTTCCTGACGCGCGGCATCTTCGACCCCACGTCGCTCCCGCTGCTGAAACTCTGGAACTGGAAGGCGAATCCCCCCGTCATTCCCACCGACGCCCAGATCGAATCCGCTCGATTGCTGGTGGGGTGGCGTCAGGTCCGACGAACGCCCGGAACGGTTTTCCTGCCCCAGGCCGGCATGGGATTGGATCTCGGCGGCATGGGAAAGGAATACGCGGTGGACCAGGTCTCCCAACTCGCACGCCAGTGCGGACTGACCGGGGCCCTGGTGGACTTTGGCGCCGACATCCGTGTTTTTGGCACGCCGCCGGACGGACGTACGGGATGGCACATCGGCGTGGAGGATCCCCGACATCCAGGAACCTGCTGGCGCGGACTCGCCGTCCACGAAGCCTCCGTGGCCACGTCCGGTGACTACCATCGGAACTTCGAGGTCGCGGGGGTCCGCTACGGACACATCCTGGATCCGCGCACCGGCCGCCCCGTTTCCAACAGCGTCCGCGCGGTGAGTGTTCTCGCCCCGACGTGCACCCAGGCCGGCCTGCTCAGCACCAGCGCCTTTGTGCTGGGGCCCGAGGAGGGCATTCGCCTGTTGGACGCCACCGCCGGGGTCGCCGGCGCCATTTTGACCGATTCCCAGATTCACTGTTCCCGTCGCTTCCATGAACATGTCGCTTCGTAGCCTGCGGGCCGGCCTGTTGGCCGCCGCATTTTTAGCCGCCACCTCGTTCGCCGCGCCTCCCAAGCCGGGGGACGCCTTTCCGGATCTGTCCAAGGTGGGACTGGAGGGAACCCTGCCCGATCTTTCAGGCAAGGTGCTCCTCGTCGACTTCTGGGCCTCGTGGTGCGGACCGTGCCGCGCCTCCTTTCCGGCGCTGAAGGAGATTGCCGAGAAGTACAAGGACAAGGGGTTGGTGGTCATTGGTGTCAGTCTGGATGAAGACAAGGCCGACATGGACGCCTTTGTCCGGAAGACCTCCCCCAACTTCACCATTGTCCGCGATCCCAAGAGCAAACTCGCGGAAATGCTGGATGTTCAGGCCATGCCCTCCAGCTTCATTGTGGACCGGTCGGGAAAGCTCGTTGCCACCCATCTCGGATACTCCGGGGACGCCACGAAGAAGGAGTACATCGAGGAAATCGAGCGCCTGCTCGCCAAGCCGTGATTCCCGGAAGGTCACCCTCCGATCCATCCATGAACAATTCCCGAAGACTGAACCTCGTCCTTCTCGGACTCCTGCTTCTGGGCGGCACCGGCTGCACCACCGTCAAACCGTGGGAACGCGGAACGCTCGCCGATTGGACCATGCGTCCCGACCGGGATCCGCTGGCCCTGGCCTCGGACGAGCACATCTATTTCAGCCGCGAGGCCACCACCGGGGGACGGGGCGTCGGCGGCGGCGGTTGCGGTTGTAACTGATCCCGGTGGCACGGGTCTGAAGCTCCGGATCGCCTCCCCCCGGACCGCCGGTTTGCGATCCGAGTCCCCGGAATGCGTGCCCTCCATCCCCACCCACGTCGCCCGCCTCCTGTCGGCCCGCCATCCCGGGATCCCAACCCACGTGCACCGCATTCCGTCGCCGTCGTACAAATCGACCGATGCCTCTGTCGACGACTTTCGGTCCCCATCCGTTTTCGGACCAACCGTAGTCAACATCCCGCCCCATGGAAATCAGTCATAAATCTGCCACGGTTCACGGATTGAACCTTGGTCTTTCCCCGTTTCAGACCTGAATCGATTTTCGAACCTCCACCGCCAGGCGTCCCCCCAGAGCGTCCCATCGGCATAACATCTGCTTCAGCCTCCCCATGCGTCCTCTCCGTTTGTCGTCCCTCCTGCTCTCGGCACTTCTCCAATGCCTTCCCATGGTCCGCGTGGTCTCCGTCCAGGCCATGACGGGCACCTCCCCGATCCTCGCCATCCTCCGATTCCTGTCGGGGGCAACCGCGGTGGCCGGCAGTTTTCACGCCGTTTCGGGCGCTTCCATCACCCTCACGAACCCCTCCGGGGGCAAGGTGCGCACGACCAACGGGATTGCGAGCCCGTTCCGCATCGAGCTCACCTACACGGAGGGGAACTCGATTCTCAAGCCGGCCATTTACGATGCGGTGAACCTCCCCCCGGGATTCACCCAGCCGGCAAAATCAGGTTCGATCTGGCGAATCGGGGGCACCCCCACCCGGTCGGGGGTGTACCGCAACGTCCGGGTCACCGGATACGAGCACTCGAACAAGATTGGTCATTCCGCGACCGTGGTATTGGAGATCACCGTGGTGGACGGCCTGCCCGTCATCAGCTCGCCCCCGGTCGGTTTCACGGCCGACGCGGGAACCGCCGGCTCCCTTTCCGTCACCGCCACCGGAGGAACCCTGACCTATCAATGGATCAAGGATGACCTCGAATTGCTGAACCAGACCGCGAGCACCCTGACGTTTGCGTCCCTCAGCGTCACGGACAGCGGCACCTACCGGGTCCGGGTCCAGAACAGCGGGGGCGTGGTGCTCAGCGATCCCGTGGTGGTCACGGTCGTGGCCGCCAATCCCCCGCCGGAATTCACCGTCTCCCCGACCTCGGTCAGCGTGCACGAAGGAGAGGCGTTCACCCTGACCTCGGCGGCCACGGCCAATGGCCCCGTCACCTATGCCTGGTTCAAGGACACCCAGCCCTTGGGGACAACCTCCAGCGACTTCTCCGTCCTGTCCGCCGCCTCCGGAGATGGCGGAAGCTACACCGTCTCCGCAACCGGCGCGGGCGGGACCACCACGTCCCAACCCGCCATCGTCACGATCGCCGCCCCGCTGTCCCTCGGCATCCCGCAGGCCGCCGCGGACGGAATCCACCTGCCCTTCAATGGAATTCCGGGCCGGACCTACGGACTGGAGACGCGGGAGGATCTTCTCACCGGAACTTGGACGGGCGCGGGTGAGGTCATCGCAGGTGCCAATCCCGAGTTCACGGTCACGGAATCCGCGAGCGGACCCCATTGGTACCGGGTCTCGGCCCGGTAACGGCGGAACCCCCGGCGGCGGCGTTCCCGCCACATTTTTTCCAGCAACCGGCGCGACCCCTTGCTAGGGTCGCGCCGCTTCATGTCCGAGTCTTCCGATACGCTGGTGCTCCGACTGCTCCGGGGTCTGGCCCGGGCGGTCCTGTCGCGGCCGCGATGGTTCATCGCGCCCCAGATCCTGCTGTTCGTCATCTGTGTCGCCTACACCGTCGCGAACCTGGAGTTCGTGATGGATCGGAACTCCCTGCTCGACGGCTCACTGGACTACAACCGGAACTTCCTCGCCTACCGGACGGAGTTTCCCGATGAACCCGACCTCGTGGCGGTGGTGGAGTCCGAGGATCCGGAAAAGAACCGCCAGTTTGTCGAACGGCTCGCCGCCCGCCTCGACGCCGTGTCCACCTCGGCTTCGCCCACCAATCTTCTGACGGATGTCTTCTTCAAGGGCGACCTGAAGCTCATGGGACGCAAGGCGCTGTTGTTCGTCCCGGAGACCAATCTGGTTGAACTGAAGAAGGTGATGGCGGACTACCGCCCCTTCCTCGAGCAGTTCGCCGGGGCCTCCAACCTCAACTCCCTGTTCGCCGGCGTGAACCGTACCATCGTTGCGGCGGGGCGAAAGCCGGCTTCGGACTCCGATTCGCTCATCCAGGCGCTCCCCGCCCTGGAACGGATCGTCCGTCGCGCCACGGAATCGCTGTCGCGGCCCGGCAATCCTCCCTCCCCCGGAGTCGATGCATTGTTCGATTCCGGGAACGCCGCGGAGGATCGGAAATACATCACGCTGGGACACGGCCGGATCTACCTCGTGACCGCGAGGCCCCGCTCGGTCACGCCCCCGGAGTATGCCCCTCCTCCTCCGTCGTTCTGGCGGGACTTGATCCGCCCCTCCGGATCGGACGCCGCGGCGGCGACGGAGCGGCGCAGAAAAGCGGCCCAGGCAACGTTGAATGAG
>JAEUHD010000112.1 GCA_016793645.1 Verrucomicrobiales bacterium | reverse complement strand
ACGCCAGTTGGAAACGTCGGAAACAGGAAGCCCGGGACACAGGGCAATGAATCCGGGAAGATTCTGATTTTCCGTCCCGAGCCCGTAGGTGAGCCACGCCCCGTAACTCGGTCGCGACAACCGTTCGTCCCCGCAGTTCATGAGGCGCATGGACTGCTCATGATTGGGGGTGTTGGCGTGCATCGATCGGATCACACACAGGTCGTCCGCATGCGCCGCCGTCTTCGAAAAAATCTCACTAATTTCGATCCCGCTTTCGCCATGGGGCCGGAAGGAAAACGGGGAAGGCAGTGCGGCACCCAGCGGCCGCTCGGTCGTCAGATTTCCCGTCGGAAGCAGGCGTCCCGAATACTTCGCCAACGCCGGCTTGGGATCGAACGTATCCACCTGGGATGGGCCCCCGTTGAGGTAGATGTGGATGATCCTCTTCGCTCGCGGACGAAAATGCGGCGACCGGGGGGCCATCGGTCCGGCCACGCCGCCCCCCGGATCCGATACCCGGCCCTCGGCGAGAAGTCCGGAATCCCGCAGCAGCCCGGCGAGCCCCAGCGCTCCCAGTCCCGTGCCCATCTGTTGCAGTGACTGGCGGCGCGTGAGTCGGCGGGGGAAGCCGGGTTCGGAAGGGTTCATGGTCCGTGAGATTTGTTTCGCCTCAATCGAGAAAGACCGCCTCGTTGCTCACGAGGAGCATCTGAGCCAGCTGCTCCCAGGCGTTCAAGTGGCCGGGTTCCTCGGACGCCTGCGCCACAAACGCGAGGGCGCCGGCCAGTTCCGCGTTGCCCGGGTTTCGACCGAGCACCCGCCGAAACATTGCGGCCACCCGCCGGGACGATTCCGACTCGGACGCAATCCCGGGATGCGCCGCCAGGGCCCGCGCCTGTTCGAGGACCATCGGGGAATTCAGGGCGAACAGGGCCTGCTGCGGCACCGTGGTTCGCGGACGCCGCTCCACGCATTGGTCGGGAGTCGCAAAATCAAAGGCGCGGTAGAGTCCGGGCAGATTCTGCCGATCCACCAGGCCATACACCGTGCGCCGTCTGAATTGCGGATCCGAAGCCGCCTCCAGCGAGCGTCCCCCCCGGGTAAAATCCAGGTTCCCCGATACGGACAGCAGCGTGTCGCGCATGGCTTCCAAATCCAGTCGCCGCCGCGAAACGCCCCACGGCTCGGGAACGCCGCCTGCGGAATGGGGAGTCCCTGCGCGCTGGGCATAGGTGGCGCTGAGGACGATCTGCCGGTGGAGCGCCTTGACGCTCCATCCACTCCGGATGAATTCGGATGCGAGCCAGTCGAGAAGACCCGGGATGGCGGGAGGTTCGCTGCGGGCGCCGAAGTCGGAGGGCGTGGAGACCAGCGGCTCCCCGAAGTGTTCCATCCACACCCGGTTCACGAACACCCGGGCGGTCAGGGGATTCCGTGGATCAACGATGGCTTCGGCCAGCTCCAAACGACCGCTTCCGGCTCCAAACGGATTCTCCCGCCCCCCGTTCAAAACCCGGAGGAATCCCCGCGGGACCGCCGGGCCCGGCCGTGCCGGACTCCCCCTCAGGAAGATGTGGGGCGCATAGGGCTCCGGCAGATCGGACACCACCATCGCCCGCGCTGGCGGAGGGTTGGTGGCGTGCGCAGCCAGCTTGTCGAGTCCCAGGACGAGTCCGCCATACCGGTCCTTGTCCGGCCGGGACATGTGATTCGGAGTTTCGCGGCGGGGAAAGGTGACGGGGCATTCCGGGCCGAGGACCAGCGCCAGCAATTCCTCCTCGTTCCGGGTCACCGTCGGGAGAGGTTTCCCGGTTTCCGGATCGGACCACCGTCCCCGGACCTGCTGGAGAAGATCGCCGTAAACCCGGGCAACGGAGGCCCGGTTGGTCAGCGTCGCCCCGCGCAGGGCCTCGACCACCCGCGGGTTCCAGTCAAACCCCGGGGGCACGCGGAACACGACGGTGCCGCCCGCAAACTCCGCATCCGAATGCTCCATCAATTGCGCCCAGGGACCGAAGACACGGTCCTCCGGTACTGCGCGTCGGGAAATGAGGCTCCGGGTGCGTTGCATCAACGAAGGACGAAAATCCTCCGGGGTCAGTGACAGCCCGAACTGGGCGGTCTCTGAGAGATCCGGCGCCGTCGTTGCCGCCCGAACGAGGTAGTCCCCCAGTCGATCCCGAAGCGTCCGGGTCAACTTCGCGCACTCCGCATCGATGTGGTCTTCGAGCTCCTTCCGGGCGGCCGCGAGGCGCTCCTCAAACGGAATCCCTCCCGGAACGGTGGCGGGATCCTCGATCAAGGGCAGGACGTACGGACGCTCGGTGGACGCAAACACCCCGTAGAGCCCGTAATAATCCGCCATCGAAACCGCGTCATACTTGTGGTCATGACAGCGTGCGCAGGCGACGGTCAGCCCCAGAAATCCGCGCGTGACCGTATCAATCTGGTCGTCGATCTGGTCGTGGGGATTATTGTCGAACAAGCGGCCCAGGGTGAGGAATCCCAGGGCCGCCAGCCGCCAGGACGGCACCGGCGGGGACTCAAGATCCGCGGCGATCTGATCCCGGACAAACGCGTCGAAGGGCAGGTCCTCGTTGAAGGCCCGGATGACGTAATCGCGATACGTGTACGCGTAGGGACGCAGCGCGTCGCGACCGTACAACAGGACGAGATCCTTGGTGTCCGCATACCGGGCGACGTCCATCCAGTGGCGCCCCCACCGTTCCCCGTAGCGGGGATTGGCCAGGAGGCGATCCACGACCGCCGCGAACGCCGCCGGCGTGGGCGAGCGGGAAAAGGACTCCACCTCGGAGGCTTCGGGCGGCAGGCCGACGAGGTCATACCAAACGCGCCGGATCAACGCCCGGGGATCCGCCGGCGGCGGCAGCGAATTCCCGGCGGCCTCAAGATGCGCCAACACGAAGGCATCCACCGGAGTCTGCACCCGTTCTCCGGCTCGAACCGTCGGGACCCCCGGGTTCCCAAGGGCCTGGAATGCCCAGTGGAATCTGGACTGTTCCTGGGACATGCCCACCAGGCCGGCCCCCGGGGCCGCGCTCGGGAAAATTCCGCACAGGAGCCCGGCGAGTCCAATGCGGAGGAAACGTCTCATGGCGGTCCGGCTATTTCGCAGCGGACGAAGCGGGGGTCAACGGGAACTTCCGATGCCCGCGCTGTCACTCCGCCCGCAACCACAAATGCCACTTGCCGGACGTCCGCCCCCGGCGTAAACACGTCCTGTGATCCGCACGGAAAACCTTCGACTGACGATCAGCGCGCTTCTGCTGGGAGGCGCGGGGATCGGGGTCGGGTGACGACGGAGTCGCATCATTTTCGCCCCATCGCCGCATCCCGGCGGTGGGGTTTTTTGATTTTTAATCCCTGCCGGGACGCTGCCGTTTGGCGGCCTCAAAACCCACAGGAGAACTGCACATGTTGAAGAAACCATCCGATAAATACCGGCCCTTCCCGCCGGTAACCCTGCCTGACCGCACCTGGCCCAACCGGGTGCTCACCCACGCGCCCCAATGGTGCAGCGTGGACCTGCGGGACGGAAATCAGGCCCTGGCCGTTCCCATGAACGTCGCCCAGAAGCTTGAACTCTTCCAGGCGCTGGTTCGCCGTGGCTTCAAGGAAATCGAGGTCGGATTCCCGTCCGCCTCCAACACGGAATTCGCCTTCAACCGGCTGCTCATTGAGCGAAACCACATTCCGGAGGACGTCACGGTCCAGGTGTTGGTGCAGGCGCGTGAGGACCTGATCGAGCGCACCTTTGAATCCCTCGTGGGCGCGCGTCGGGTGATCATCCACCTCTACAATTCGACCTCGCCGGCGCAGCGCCGCGTGGTCTTCGGGAAGTCGAAGGACGAGATCCTGGCCATCGCGGTACAGGGTGCCCGCTGGATTCGCGAACGCCTTGATCGCCTGAAGGGCACCGACGTCCGGCTCCAGTATTCCCCGGAAAGCTTCAGCGGCACCGAGGTCGAGTTCGCCCGGGAGATCTCCGAGGCGGTCATGGACGTCTGGCAGCCCACCCCGGAACGCCGGATGATCCTCAATCTCCCCGACACCGTCGAGGTGGCCATGCCCAATGTGTACGCGGACCAGATTGAGTGGATCTGCCGCAACATTCGGGACCGCGACTCGCTCATCATCAGTCTGCATACGCACAATGATCGCGGCACCGGAGTCGCCGCCACGGAACTCGGCCTCCTCGCGGGTGCGGACCGGGTCGAGGGCACCCTGTTCGGAAATGGCGAACGCACCGGGAACCTCGACATCGTCACGGTCGCCCTCAACCTCTACATGCACGGAATCGATCCGGGACTCGACCTGTCCCGGTTGAATGAACTTCGCGAGGTGTACGAACGGTGCACCGGCATGACCGTGCCTCCGCGGCAGCCCTACGCGGGCGAACTGGTCTTCACCGCCTTCAGCGGCTCCCACCAGGACGCCATCAAGAAGGGGTTGACGGAATGGGAGCGCGGCGGACGAAGCCACTGGGATGTTCCCTATCTTACGATCGACCCCAGCGACATCGGACGCGAATACCGCGAGGTGATCCGGGTCAACAGCCAGTCCGGAAAAGGCGGCGTCGCCTATCTGCTGGAAAGCGAGTTCGGCATTGAACTGCCCAAGGACATGCAGCGGGAGTTCGGTCCGATTGCCAACGACCAGGTGGACGCCCTCGGACGCGAGGTCAAGGCCGAGGAACTCCGTCAGATGTTCTGGCGTGAGTATGTGGACCGCACCGCCCCCTGGCGGCTGAATCACTTCCACGCGGATGGAGTGGATGGTGTCTTCCAATGCCGGACGACGCTCCGTCGCGAGGGATCGGAACTGAAGCTGACCGGGGAAGGCAACGGGCCCATCGCCGCATTCGTTCACGCACTTCTCGGCGCCGGAGTTCCCCGGTTTGAAGTCGCCGACTTCAAACAGCACGCCCTGGCGTCCGGCGAGACCGCCAGCGCCATCGCCTACATCCGGATCAAGACCGCGGACGGACGCAGCCGCTGGGGCGCCGGAGTGGACACCAACATCGAACTGGCCTCGATCAAGGCCGTCCTCAGCGCCCTGAACCGGCTGTAGGAACCCTCACCCGGAGCGCCGGGAGCCCCCCGCGGGGCTCCCGGTCCCTCCCCCCTTCCCTCCGCCCCGGGCCGGGCCCTTCGGAAATATTTTTCACCGGAGACATACAAATCCGGGGGTGGCAGTGTCTCCCGGTCAAACGCGTGAGTGATTTCAGCCCCCATGCAGGCTGGTGCGAGGCCCTTTACGAGGACTCGGCGCCACGGCTGGTCCTGTACGGACGAAGCCTCGGTCTCAGCCACGCGGAGGCGGAGGATGTCCTGCACGAGGTGTTCACCGCATTGCTGTCCCTTCCGGAACGACCGGAGAAGCCCGGACACTATCTGGTGCGGGCAGTCCGCAATCGGGCCCTGAATTTCCGCCGCTCCCTGTTCCGCCGCATTGCCCGGGAGTTTGAATCCGCCCGCTGGTTTGAGCCCCAGACCGGGGAGTCCCCCTCCGAACGGGCCGCCCTGCGGTGCCTTCAGGAACTCCCCGCCGAACAACGCGAGGTGATCGTCCTCAAAATCTGGCATGAACACACCTTTGAGGAGATTGCATCCATTCTGGACCTGTCCCCCAACACGGCAGCGGGCCGTTATCGCTATGGAATCAGGAAACTCCGGACGTGCCTCCGGGAATCCGAACCTTCAGAACTCCATGAACTCGAACGATCCCTTGGAAACGCTGCTGGCGTCCCGGACCCCGCGTAAGGTCTCCCCCGGCCTCCACGCCCGCCTGTTTGGTTCCCGAACAGCGGTGCCCGAGGTTGCGGGCATTGCGCGCGGAATGTCATGGCTGATGCCGGCCCTCGGAACCGCTGTGATCGTGGGGTCCATCTTCCTCCATCCGGTGGTCCAATCCGGTCCGGCACCGGGCGGGACCAACAGCGCCCTGTTGGCCGCCTATAGCGCCTCGGCAGCCCAGAGCGCGCAAAACTCCCTTCCGCTCGCGGGCTTCACCTGGACCAACACCGCCCCCGAGCCCTCCGCCAACGAATCCCAAGGCGGGCTCAACTGACTCCGTCCCCCTTTCCCATGGCGAAACAAAAACCGTCGTCTCCGATCATCGAAACCCCGTCCGGTCCTGAAAAACGGTCCGCCCCGCCGGCGCTTCCCGACGGCTCGGCACCGGAGGTTGCCAGGCTTTTCCGTCCCGTGGACTGGCTGACGTTCGGGGTCGTCACCCTGGTCATGCTGGTGACCTACCTCTTCACCATCGCCCCGGATCTCACGCTCGAGGATTCCGGTGAACTGGCGGTGGGTTCGATGTATGCCGGCGTTCCGCATCCGCCCGGATACCCGGCCTGGACCTTGTACTCCTGGGCATTCACCAAGCTCCTGCCCTTCTCCAGCATTGCCTGGAGGGTTGCCGTTTCGTCGGCCGTCGCGGCCGCCTTTTCGGCGGGCGTCATCGGCCTGATGGTTTCCCGCGGCAGCAGCCTCATCCTGGAAAGCATTGATCTCTTCAAGGACCTCTCCCGAACCTGGGAGAACCCGCAATGCTTCATCTCGGGACTCGTCAGCGGATTGCTCGTCGGATTCAACGGATTCATCTGGAGCCAGGCGGTGATTGTGGAGGTGTACACCCTCGCGGTGCTGACCCTGACCCTGACGCTGGTGTACCTGATGCGCTGGTGTTACGCCCCGGGACAGCGGCGATACCTGTACGGCGCCTTTTTCCTTTTCGGACTCTGCTTCGCCAACCACCAGACCCTGATCGTCGCCGCCATGGGCATCGAGGTCATCATCGCCATGGGTGACCGCAAGGTGGGGCGGGACCTGTTCCTCGTGAACTCCGTGATCTGGATCCTCGGATTCGCCGGCCATCTCACGGGCAAGATCAACACCTTCAACCAGAATCCGGAGATTCTCGGCATCTTCCATCTGGTCGGGTTCGGCTCCCTCGCGGCCACCATCTGGCTGGCGGTTCTCACGGGCGGCCTGGGCGACCGGCTTCACGTCGCCTTCCTGTGCGGCGTGTTCTGGTTCCTGGGCGCGGCGGTTTACCTCTACATGCCCATCGCCTCCATGTCGAACCCGCCGATGAACTGGGGCTATCCCCGGACCTGGGAGGGCTTCATTCACGCGTTCACCCGCGGACAATACGAAAAGACGACTCCAACCAAGGACCCCTTCCTCTTCATCCGTCAATTCTTCATGTATGCCGAGGGCGCCCAGGAGGAGTTCAACTGGGCCAACCTCCTGATCGGCCTGGTGCCGTTCGCCTTCCTTGCCCGGATGCAACGGCGGGAGCGGGGCTGGATCCTCGGCCTGACGGTCGTCTACCTCTGCCTCGCGGTGCTGCTCCTGGTGCTCCTCAACCCGACCGTCGACAAGCAAAGCCGGGATCTGGTGAAGGTGTTCTTCACCACGTCCCACGTCATCATCGCCCTGGCCGTCGGTTACGGATTGTCCCTGATCGGAGCCCTGCTGCTCACCCAGTACGAACGCTACCGGTTCCCGCTGCTGATGGGGGGCGCAGTGGCCTGCGCCTTCAACCTGTATGAGGTGGTCGCCACATTCAGCGACACCGTCTTCCCCATCCTGCGCACTGCGACCCTGCTCAGTCTCGGGCTTTCCGTGGTGTTCGTCGTCCTGATCGTCCTGCATCGGGAGCGCGCCCGGTTGACTCCGTTCCTCGCCCTGTTCGCGCTCATCCCATTCGATTCCGCACTGTCCCACTGGGGGGACAACGAGCAGCGACACCACTACTACGGATACTGGTTCGGGCACGACATGTTTGAACCCGGCGCGGACACCCCGGCCGCCCCGGCGCCCAAGACCGCGACCGGAAAGCCCGTGTATCCCTCCATGGCCCGGGACACCGTGCTCTTCGGGGGCACCGATCCAGGCCGGTTTGCCCCGACCTACATGATCTTCGCCGAGAGCTTCACCCCTCCCGGGGATCGTCTGGATCCAAACTTTGACCGACGGGACGTCTACATCATCACTCAGAACGCCCTCGCGGACAACACGTACCTGGACTACATCCGCGCCCACTACGAACGAAGCGCCCAGAAGGATCCCCCGTTCTTCCAGGGAATGCTCAACGATTCGCGCTCCGCCGCCCGTGGCCGCACCAATCTGCCCGCCCGCATCGCCGCCCCGCTGGACCGGTTCCTGACCGACCTGGGGGCCCGGATTGAAAAGGAGCGGCGCGCGGGAAGTTCGATGTTTCATCCCACGGATTTCAAGGACTTCAAATCGCTCCAGTCGCGCCTGCAGACCGGAAGCGACCCGCTCTCCACCTTCCTCCGGGAGCAACTCGGTTCCGGGGCGCTCAACTCGCCGGAGGATCTGGCGTCCGCGCTGAACCGGCTCATCCAGGGCCCCTCCCTGTACGACGCCCCGGGACGCTTTGCCGGCGTGACCCTCAGTCCGCACCTGCAGGCCTTCGCGAAGCAGAATCCCCCCACGTTCAACCGGATCCGTCTCAATCGGGAACTCCTGGAGGCCGGCTACCCCGGGCTCATCGCCGTCAGTCTTGGGGGGCTTTATCCGGACCTCGAGATTCACATCCCGACCGTCGAGGAGGCCTCGCGCTGCTTCCAGGAATACACCGCCGACGCGGCACGACGCTTCCAGAACAACGAACTCGATGCCGGGGAACAGGTCAACATGCTGCCGGATGGCCGCGTTTCGGTGTCCGGTCAGGTAGCCGTCATGGCCATCAATGGCCTGCTGACCAAGATCATCTTCGACAAGAACCCGGACCACGAATTCTACGTCGAGGAGAGCTTCGCGCTGAAGTGGATGTACCCGCATCTCGTTCCGTTCGGAATCATCATGAAGATTGAACGGAATCCCCAGGCCGAGCTTTCCCAGGAGGTCCTGTCCGAAAGCCACGAATTCTGGAGCCAGTATGCCAAGCGGTTTATCGGGGATTGGATCACCTACGACACCCCCACCGCGCAAGTGGCGGACTTTGCGATCAGGACCTACATGCGGCGCGACCTCACCGGCTTCAAGGGCGACCCCAAATTCGTGCGCGACCGCCAGGCGCAGAAGTCCTTCAGCAAGCTTCGAAACGCGCAGGGCAAGAGCATCTTTGCCTGGCGTGCCCAGCGCGCCACCAATCCGGAGCAGCAGCAACGCTATCTCCGTGAGGCGGAATTTGCGCTCAAGCAGGCCTTCGCCTTCTGCCCGTACAGCCCGGAAACCGTGTTCAACTACGCGTCGCTCCTGGCCGGGATGGGCCGCTATGATGATGCCGCCCGCGTCGCGGAAACTTGCGCCGCGTTTGATCCCGAGAACGGGGGCGTGCGCGATCTGGTCGAACAGCTTCGAAGGCTCCGCGATGCCAAGCCGCCCGCGGCCCTGAATCCGCGTGACCTCGAGGACAGCGAACGCCAATTCCGCGCCGAAGCCACCAATGCGGAGCTGGGATTCAAACTCGCCAGCAGCTACTTCCAGGCAAACCGGAGCAATGATGCCATGTCGGTGCTGGATCAGCTCCTGACCAATCCGGCCAGCGATTCCAGGATCCTGATCTCACTGGCACAGGCGTTCCAGTCCATTGCCCGCATCGACAAGATGGAGGATGCCCTCACGCGGTATGCCCAGAAGGTCCCGGAGAGCCCGGAGGCCTGGTTTGACCTTTCCGCGGTCCTCGCGGTTCAGGGCAAGATCCCTGAGGCGCAATCCAATCTGAACACTGCAATCCGTCTCAGCGATGCCCGATCGGCACGCGACCCCAAGGCCCGGAATCTTCGGGACGTCTACAAATCCGACGCACGTTTCGACCGGACCCGTTCGGCCCTGACTCCCCCCTGAAGCGTGCCGTCGATGAGGAGTGCCCGACCCCGGGTTTGCACCCGGGGTTGCCCCGCTGATGTGCCCACTTCCCAAAACTCCTTCCTTGGCGCACACCCGGCCCTGCCCCTAAAACGCGCCCGTGGTTCTGCTTGGTTACCTGCTTACGACGCTGGCGGCTTACCTGATCGGCTCGGTGCCCACCGGATACCTGGTCGCCCGGGCCCGCGGCGTGGACATCCGTGCCCACGGCTCCGGAAACATCGGCGCGACCAATGTGTTGAGGGTCCTCGGAAAACCGGCGGGCATCTTTGTGCTGGTCGCTGACGCCCTCAAGGGGGCCGCTGCGGTGCTCATCGCCCCCCGGCTCTTCGCCTCCTGGGTCAGCGCGGAAGAGGCAATGCTCTACCTTCCCCTCGTGGCGGGCATTGGAGCCATTCTGGGGCACACCTACACCTTCTGGCTTGGATTTCGCGGAGGGAAAGGGGTCGCCACCTCCGCCGGTGTCCTGGCGGCCCTCGTCCCGGTGGCCTTCCTGATCACCCTGTCCACCTGGATCCTCGTCATCGCCATCAGTCGCTACGTGTCCCTCGGCAGCGTGGTCGCGGCTCTTGTGCTTCCCTTCGCCACGGGACTCACCGGATCGCCGTGGCCGCTCGTCGCACTGACGGCCACCATCGGATTGCTGGTCATCTGGCGTCACCGTGGCAACATCCAGCGACTGAGGGCCGGCACCGAGGCCCGGCTGGGCGCCCCGAAGCCCACCGGCCCCGGCGAACCGCCGTCCCCGTCCGCATCCACGAAATGAACATCACCATCGTTGGCGCCGGCGCCTGGGGAACGGCGCTCGGCCTTGTTCTGCATCAGAACGCCCACCGAATCACCCTTTGGGGACATGACCCGGCCCACCTCGCGGAGGCCGCCACGGCCTCCGAGAATCGCCGCTACCTTCCCGGGATTCCCCTTCCGCAGGGGTGGAGATTTGAATCCGACCTCGCGGCGGCGGCCTCCGGCGCCGAAGTCCTGATCCTTTCAGTCCCCTCCCGCGCACTCCGGGATATCTCCTCCCGACTGTCCTCGTTCTCCGGGTTGGCCGTCAGCACCACCAAGGGCCTGGAACACTCCACGGGATTGACCATGTGCGGCATCCTGGCCCAGACCATGCCTGGGGCCCGTGCGGCGGCGCTCTCCGGCCCCTCCCTGGCGGCGGAGGTGGCCCGGGGTGCCCCGACCGCCGTGGCCGTCGCGAGCCTCGCGCCCGGAGTTGCCGCCCAAATCCAGGGTCTGTTTCACCGTCCGACGTTTCGCGTGTATTCCAGCACCGATGTCATCGGAGTCGAACTCGGAGGCGCCCTGAAGAACGTCATTGCCATCGCCGCCGGCGCCTGTGACGGATTCGGCTTCGGCGACAACTCGAAGGCGGCTCTGGTGACCCGCGGCCTGGCGGAGATGACCCGCATCGGCGTCGCCTGCGGCGCCCGCGCGGAAACCTTTTCCGGACTCAGTGGCATGGGGGACCTTACCGTAACCTGCTTCAGCAAGCTGAGCCGGAACCGAAGTTTCGGCGAGGCGCTCTGCCGGGGAGGTTCCCCGGCCGAGGTCCTGGCCCAGCGCTCCTCCATCGTCGAGGGATATCCCACCACGCGCAGCGCCCACGCGCTGGCGGGCCGCCTCGGACTTTCCGCCCCCATCACGGCGGAGATTCACGCAGCGCTCTTCGAGGGAAAAAACCCGCGCCAGGCGGTCGCGGACATCCTCGGCCGCGGATCCAAGTCCGAACATTGATTTCGCCATGCCCGCCCTCCGCGACCTGCCCGTCTCCGCCACCGCACGGGTCCCCGGGACCACCGCCAATCTCGGCCCCGGCTTCGACACCCTCGGCATCGCCCTGCGCCTCTACAACCGCGCCACCGCAACGCGGGTTCCCGGACGCGGCGTCACCCTCACGTCCCCGATGTCCGCCGAGGGCCGTGCCGCCGCGACCGCGATGCTGACCGAGGCCGCGCGGTTGTTCTTCCGAACCGCAAGGTTCCCCGCCTTCGGAGTCTCCCTCGAACTTGCCGGCGAGGTCCCCATCGCCCGCGGCCTCGGATCCAGTGTCACCGCCCGCCTGGGATGCCTCGGTGCCCTCAATCAACTCTGCGGAAATCCGCTCAGTCGGGAACATCTGTTCCAGTTGGTCAGTCGCCTGGAAGGACATCCCGACAACGCGGCCCCGGCGGTTTTCGGCGGATTCACAGCATCGACCGTGGTGGCGGGAACCGCACGAACCGTGCGCTTTCCCATCCCGTCGACGGCTCACTTCGTCACCTTGGTTCCCCGCTTCGAAGTCAGCACTCCGATGGCCCGCAAGCTGGTTCCCGACTCGTTCTCCAAATCGGACACCGTCCACTGCCTCACCCGCGTCGCCCTGATAACCGCGGCCTTTGCCAGTGGGAATCTCGAAATGCTGAGGGGATGCTTCGACGACCGCATCCACCAGCCCTATCGCGAGGCCCTGATCCCGCAACTGAGCCGGGTCATCCGCGCCGGAGAACGGGCCGGAGCCATCGGAGGATGGCTGAGCGGCAGCGGCTCCACCATCATCTGCCTCACCCAAAAGCACCCCGATGCCGTCGCAAGGGCCATGCACCGTGCGCTGCCGGACTCGGATCTGAAGGTTCTTGGAGCGGATTCCAAGGGCTTGGTGGAATCTTGAGCCGGCGCTCAGGAATTCAAAACCTTCCCGCCGCCACAACCCGACCGCTTCCTATCAAATCCCACCACCATGACCGCCACCCATTATCGTTACCGAATTGGCGAGTTGATGGAATCCACGCAGACGACGTTCTCCCGACGGAAGCGTCTGCGAATTCGTGAATTAAGGCGTTGACTTTGTTTCCGCTTCTGTTGAAGTGACGGGCGTTCGCCAATGAAAAATCTGATCAGCGCAATGGCGGTGGTGGGATGTTGCCTCTCGGCCGCGCAAGCGACCACGTGGGACGTCACCCTGGAACTCAATGGTCTCAACGGCGGAAACGAAGTCCCCGCGAACGGCTCCACCGCAACGGGCGGAGGTGTCGGTGTGGGCATTCGGTACGACGACGTGTCCAACGAGTTATCGGTCAACGTGGCCTATGGTCTGTTTGGATTCAATCCGCTGACCGGTGACTACCAATCCTCCAGTATCCATCTCGGTTCTGCATCAGAAGAGGGCCCCGCGTTGGTGGACTTGGCTGCGATCCATATCCCGGTCGGTCCGCGTTCCGGCATTTACTCCGGCAACGTGACGCTGAGCCAGGCTGCCGAGTCGGCTTTGCTTGCGGGCAATCTTTACATGAACATCAACTCGACCGCCTTCCCTGGCGGTGAGATCCGGGGCCAGTTGACGGTGGTTCCCGAACCCGGAACGGTGGCTCTGGGGGTTCTCGGTCTCGGTGCTCTGGCGTGGGCTTCCCGCCGCCGCGAGGTCTGAGTTCCTCGAATCTTCTCGGAAACAAGAAACCCCGGTGCTGGCACCGGGGTTTTTGCTTTTGTGGAGTAGCAGCTTCGTCAGCTTCGTCGACCTGGCGGGGCTCCACGAACTTCGGATTGGCCCGGCCGGTTTATTGCCGCAGCAGTTCCGTCACATCCAAGCCCCGAAGATCAAACAGGCGCCGGATGGTATCCTCAATCAGGTTGTTGGGACAGCTGGCGCCGGCGGTGATCCCCACCGTCACCGGGCGATCCACCGGAAGCCAGTCGCGGGTTTCCACTTCGCGATTGATGTGCTGATTCCAATGACGGATCAGCGTTCCCGACTCCATCTTGGCGGCATTCTTGATGAAATAGGTCGGCAGCACCTTTTCCCCCATTTCCGCAAGGTGGGACGTGTTGGAGGAGTTGTACCCCCCGACAACGATCAAGAGGTCCATCGGTTCCCGGAGCATTTTCTCCAGGGCGTCCTGCCGGTCCTGGGTGGCGCCGCAAATCGTGTCAAACACCCGGAAATGCTCCCCCAACTGCGCACCGCCAAATTTGCTTTCCATCGCCGCGCGAAACCGCCGTTGCACTTCCTCAGTCTCCCCCCGCAGCATGGTGGTCTGGTTCGCAACCCCGACCGCCCTCAGATGGATCTCGGGATCAAAGCCCGGTGAATGGGCTCCCTTGAACTTGGACAGGAATTCCTCCTTGTCGCCCCCCTCCAGAATATACCGACAGACGTAATCCGTCTCCCCCAGGTCGAAAACCACCAGATAGTGTCCAGTGCCGTACGCCGTGGCCTGGGAGGTCGTCGCCTTGGTCTCCTCGTGCTTGGCCTTGCCGTGGATGATGCTGGTGACGCCGTCCTTGCTGTACTGACGAACGCGCTTCCACACGCTCATGACGTCCCCGCAGGTGGTGTCCACCATCTGGCAGCCGATGGCCTCCAGTTTCCGCCGCGTGGCCACCTCGGTCCCAAACGCCGGGATCAACACCACATCCTCCCCGGAAAGCCGGAGCTGCGCCAACTCCTCGTCCGATGGCTTCGGGGAAATGCTGACGATGCCCATGCCCCGGATCTGATCATTGACCTCGGGATTGTGGATGATTTCACCCAGCAGGAAGATCCGGGCCGGCGCTGGAAACACCTTTCGCGCCGCATAGGCGAGATCAATCGCCCGCTCGACCCCGTAGCAGAACCCGAACTCCTTCGCCAACTTGATGCCCAGTCCCCCGTGGGAAATGCGCCCTCCGTTGGCACGAAGCCGTTCCACGAGCTCGCTCCGATAATGAGCCACGACCTGCGCGGAGACCGCATGCATGACGTCGGGACGACGAAGGTTCACCTTTTGCGGCGGAACAGGTGCCGGCGGGGTCGATGTCATGTCCGGAGGAATCTAACGGGATTGGCGGGAGCGTCGAGAACGCCGTGACCGGGGCGATCGCGTGGAATCAGGAGATCATCCAGTCCACGATGGCCTTCTGGGTGTGGAGACGGTTTTCCGCCTGAGTAAAGATGGTCGAGGAATGGGCTTCGAGGGTGGCTTCGTCAATTTCCTTGCCGCGATAGGCCGGCAGACAGTGCATCACCAGCGCCCCCTGCCTCGCACGGGACACCAGCGCCGCATTGATCTGGTAGCCGGACAGATCCTGAACCCGCTGCGCCGCCTCCGCCTCCTTGCCCATGGAAACCCAGACGTCGGTGTAAAGAAGGTCGGAATCCGTCGCCGCCCAATTGAGGTCGGCCGTGCAGACCACCCGTCCACCGGAGGGAAAATACCATCCCGAGGCCTCCGCAGGTGCCCCCGGATCCGCAGGTCCCTGGATTCCCCCGGCCCGCTCCAACAGTGACCGCGCCGGCTGGTACGCAGCCGGGGCTGCCAGCCGCAGTTCGAACCCGAGACGGGCGGCCGCGAAGATCCAGCTTGCCGGAACATTGCACGCCGCATCCCCCACAAAGGTCACGCGACGACCCTTGATGGGAACACCCGACAGCTCCTCGAAGGTGAAAATGTCCGTCAGAATCTGGCAGGGATGCTCGTCGTCCGTCAGGGCATTGATGGTGGGAATCCCCGAGAATCGCGCGAACGCTTCCACGTCCGCCTGGGCAAATGTCCGGATAACGGCACCGTGCACCATGCGCCCCAGCACCTGCGCAGTATCCCGTACCGGCTCCCCACGCCCCAATTGGATTTCAGCCGAGCTGAGGAAGATCACTTCCGCCCCCAACTCCCGGAGTCCGACCTCGAAGCTCACGCGGGTCCGCGTCGAGGACTTGCTGAAGATCAGGGCCCAGGTCTGGCCGGAGAGTGGACGCGGGTGGGTCTTTCGGTTGCGCTTGAAGGCGGCGATCCGGGAAAGAATGGACTCCATGTCGGCCCGTGTCAGGGCTTCCAGACTCAACAGATTTTTCATCAGGCGTTTCGCAAACCGCGCAAAGAGGCACTATGAGACGGCTGCTCCTCCCGTGTGAACACAAAAAGCACTGTCGGAAGAGGTCCATGTCACATCCCGAACCCCTTCACGCCTCGGCCGGGACGCTCGGGCGCCAGTCGAGAAACTTGAGCCGCACGGAAATCCGCCCGTTGTAGGTCTCAATCTGGGGTACCACTGCCATGTCAAAGGTACCGGAGGGCGGAGGCACCCCGGACTCGGCACCTCCCCACCACAAGGCATCGAGAAAGCCAACCCCGTCGGTGACCCTCAGCTTCCAATGCTGCTGCTCGCGTCCCAACCGCTGCGCCGGGGCCGCCAGCGTGACGCGCGGCACGAGAAGCTGGACCGGAAGGTTTCCCTGGCCGAAAGGCTGCAGCCTCATGAGTTCCGTGACACTGGACACCGTCAGGTCCCGGAGCGCCACCTCCGCATCCAGCAGCAGTTCGGGGATCAGCAATTCCGGACGAAGAACCTTCCGGGCCTCCGAATTCAACCGTTCCCGCAGGGCATCCAAATTCCGGGGGTTGAGGGTAACTCCCGCCGCCATGGCGTGGCCCCCATGCTTCTCCAGCAGGTCGTCGCACTGACGCAGCGCAGCCGCGAGATCAAACCCCGCGACACTGCGGCCCGATCCCCGCCAATACTCATTGTCGCCCCCGAAAATGAGCGTCGGACGGTAGAATTCCCGGAGCACCCGGGCCGCCACAATGCCCACAACGCCGATATGCCAATCCAACGCACCCTCAACGATCACCAAGTCGTCGTCCGGCCTGAATTTGGAACGAATGACCCCAAGCGCCAGGTCCGCAATCCGCTTCTCCGTCGTCTGACGGTCGCGATTGGTGGCATCCAGCGCCTCGGCCAGGGGACGCGCCGATTCGACGTCGGGCGCCAAAAGCAGCTCCAGCGACGCTTCCGCCGTTTCCATTCGCCCCGAGGCATTCAGCCGCGGACCCAATTGAAATCCCACCTCGTACACGCCGACGGGGGACCGGGTCTGCGCCACCTCCTTGAGGGCGATGAGTCCCGGTCGGGCGGTCCCTTCCAGTCGCTTGAGTCCCGCAGTCACCAGGATGCGATTCTCGCCCGTCAACGGCACCAGGTCCGCCACCGTCCCCAGCGCCACCAAGTCCAGCAAGGGCTTCAGATCAAACCGGGCAAAACCATCCAGGCCGAGATCCCGCCCCCGACGCAACACCGCATGGAGCAGCTTGAAGGCAAGCCCAACGGAACACAGCTCCCGCAGGTGGGGACGCCCTTCCGGGGTCATCTGGGGATTCACCAACGCCACCGCCGGCGGCCGGGGATCGCTGACCTGATGGTGGTCGAGCACGAGCACATCCACCCCGCGTCGGGCCAGCCATCCGATCTGCTCCACCGCAGTGGATCCACAGTCGACCGCGAGCAGGAATGTGACCGGAAACCGGGCAAGGCAGTTCTCAACCCCGGTCTGGCTGAGGCCATACCCCTCCTCCATCCGGTGCGGCAGATAATGGTCCACCGTCCATCCCAGGGAGGTCAGACTCGTCTTCAGGAGGGTGGTGGCGGTCACCCCATCGACATCGTAGTCCCCGAAAATCACCAGCGGCTCCCCCGCCTCCCGCGCCGTGAACAGCCGGTCTACGGCGCGATCCATGTCGGGCAGTTCAAAGGGGTCCCTCAGTGACTTCAATCGCGGTTCCAGGAAGGTGCGGGCCTCGGCCGGATCCGCAAATCCGCGTTGTGCGAGGCAATGGGCCAGAAGCCGGCCAACTCCCAGTTCCGCCTCCAAATCCCGCGCCACCGCGGGCACCGCCGGCATGACCGTCCAGCGATACTTCACTCGAAAACCCTCCGGAAAAATCCGGCCAGCGGGCCGGAATAACGCTGCCAGCCGGTCCAGTAGAAATACGCCATGGCGCCAATGTATGCCGTCGCCGCCAGCGTCGCCCCGTAGCCGGCCAGAACCATCCAGCCATCCCGCTCCATCATGCTCGCCGCCACCAGCAGGATCCCGATGGCCGGGGCGAAATTGGACATCGGTATCAGCGGTGGGATGGGCGCCGCGAGAAGAATGCCCCCGTAGATCAGGACCATCGCGTGGAAACGCCAGGCCCGCTCACTCCGCAACCACCCGGGACCGCGCTCCCGGGTCCATCGTTCCACAAACGACAGGACCCGAACACCGGTCCTCACCACTTTCGACAGGACTCTTCCCTGGATTCCCCGGTCTCCCCATCGCTTTGGCAAATGCGCCGGACGACCCTGCAGGAGACGCCACGCCAGGTGGATGATCACCAGCCCGAACAAATTGCTGGTCCCGGGCACCGCAACCGGGCCGAGAAAGGGGAGGCACAACAACACGATCAGCCCACAGGGTCCCCGTTCGCGGGTCCGTGCCAGAAGCTCATTGAGGGTGAGGCCGGCCGCCCCCCCCTCGCGGAACACTTCGGAAACCTCCTCCGACAGCGGTCGCAGCGCCACCCCGTGCACAGGAGATCCGGCCGGCCCCTTCATGATGCCTTCCCGTCCGGCGAATCCTGCTCCCGAACACCCAGGATCACCGAAGCCAACATCGAGGTGAGGATGGTGCCGATGACGAATCCCAGGGAAACGTTGACGAGATAGTCGCCCAGCCACGCCTTCAGCCAGTGGTCCGCCAACATCTTGACCCCGATGAAGACCAATACGATGGCCAGACCATACTTCAGCAACCGGAAATATCCCATGAGGCTGGCCAGGACGAAGTACAGGGACCGGAGACCGAGAATCGCAAACACATTCGAGGTGAACACGATGAAGGCGTTGCTCGTCACGCCGAAGATCGCCGGAATCGAATCCAGGGCGAATACCACGTCCGTCGTCTCCACCACAACCAGCACCAACGCGAGGGGCGTGAGCATCCGCCGCCCCTGGTGAATCGTGAAAAAGCGATCCTCGTCATAGGCGGGGGCCAGCGGCACCAGGCGTCGCACCAACCGGACCACCGGATTGTGCTCCGGATCCACGGACTCCATCCCGCCACTGCTGCGAAGCATCTTCACCCCCGTGTACACCAGGAAGGCTCCCATGAGGTACAGGGTCCAATGATACCGGTGAATCACCGCCGCTCCCGCGAGAATCATCACCGCCCGCATCACCAGCGCCCCCAGGATGCCCCAAATCAGCACCCGGTGCTGCCAGGATTCCGGAACATGGAAATACCGGAAGATCACCGCAATGACGAACACGTTGTCCATGGAGAGGGACAACTCCACCACGTAACCCGTGACAAAGGAGGTCGCCTCGGTGGAACCCCAGCCCTGGATCCAGCGCGGCGCCGCAACGAAGGCGAAAACCATCGCGGATGCCGTCCACACAGCCGTCCAGCCCAACGCTTCACGAAACCCGACCCGGTGGCTCTTCCGGTGGAAGACCCCCAGGTCGAGCCCCAAGGCGAGCAGCACAAAGGCCGTGAACGCCAGCCAGTGCTCAGGATGGGCGGCGGAAAACACGGCGCGGACCGTACCGGAGAATCCCGACGATTCCAGCCACGTTGCCGATTTTGTTCAACACGGCCCGCTCCCGCTCAACCCCGCTCAACCCCGGGTACCATCCTCATCCTCCGACCGGACCGCCTCCTTTTGAACCAACCGCCGGCTCGCGACAACCGGATCCAGGCTCCAGCGTCGTGCGAGCAGGACCACCCGCTCCGTGTTGCGGACTTCGGGGGCAACTTCCCCAAAGGCCACAGGCTCCACGGCCTCGCAGTAGGCCCTGCACCGGAACCCCAGCAACCGCTCCTCCAAGGTCGGCCGCCCTTCGTTCCACTGCGTTTCCCCCGCCCATGCATACGCCCGGGTCACCCGCCCATCATCCATGCGTACCCAGGAGTGAAAATGCAGCACGCGGTCCGCGGAATAAAAATGCACCTCACCCAATTCGCGGCTGAGCCGGTTGAGCCACCGATACACGGCGTCCACATCCTGCGCCGGATCCGGAATGCGGCCTCCCACCACCAGGGTCCATCCATCCACCGGTCCCGAGACAAACAGGAAATCCTCGGCAGCCCTCGACAGGGATTCCGACCAGGGCACGGCCACTTCGTCGGCGACTCCAAGCACCTCACGAACCAACGGGGTGTTGGCGCTGCGGATGGCCATCCATCGGACCGGCACGGAAATGGTGGAAACATCCCTCCGTTCGGAGGCCGGGGAATCGGCGCGATTGCGGGCGGACGTGAACCTCAGGCGGCGAAGGTGGGTCCGGTAGATCAGGAAAAACAGGAACGCCAGGCATAACACGGATGCCAGCGAAACCAGGAGTCCCACCACCAGAGAATCCATGCCCTCTAGGTACGGCGGCCGGGAGCCCCCTGCAACCGCGAATTCAATGAAAACCGGCTTGGACCGGAGAAA
>JAEUHD010000065.1 GCA_016793645.1 Verrucomicrobiales bacterium | reverse complement strand
AGTCCGGCATGGGCCTCAGCGCGCGGATTGATGAGAACATGGATTGAGAACCTTTCCGTTGATGAATGTGCATTAGTTAATTTCAATGATAGCGCAGTGGTCTTTCCGTTGAATGGATACCTTCGACTTCGTTCCGACGATGGAACGGTATATCCTGAAGCCAGGAAGCAACTCTTGACGGCTTTCGATCGTTCTCGCTCCGGAGTGTACAGTGATTTGTTGAAGGGGCTCAAAGCGGCGTATGCGCTTCAGAAGCCGGATGTCATCGTTTTGTTTACCGACGGTCATCCTCATGTTTCTGGAAAGGGGGACGAGGGATTGGCTCAGGAGATCCTGGGAGAAGCAGCAAAACATCCTGAGATTCCGATCCTTGCTGTGGCATTGGGGAGCTACGAGATCGAGGGCGTAGGCGGGCCGCGCGAACGAGCGAATCCCGCAATCTCCTTCCTGAAACGGTTGTCGGGAAGTACTGGGGGAAACTTCCTGGGACGGTGAGAGCAACGGTGGGTGGCGGAGCCTTACTAAAGACGATTATGAATCAAACTAGTCACAGGGAGGAATAGATTGTGAAGAAGCTCCACGAAGCGGTCCGTTCAACTGAGCTACAAAAGTTCTTTCGGACCGTCCGCCGCATGGTCGAATCATCGGAATCCAAACAGCGTTGCATCGACATGTTTCAGGCGACGGGCTTCAACGTTTTTAAACTCATTGAACCGGATGAAAACAAGCTGTCCGACATATTGGCGGACTTGCTCAGTCCGAAAGGGAGCCACGGCCAAAGCGATCTGTTTCTGCGGCTGCTCTTCCAGCAGCTCAAATTTAAGGCGGACCGTAAATACACGAAGAAGGCTACAGTGCATCGGGAAGCGCCAACGCACGGTATTTTGAAATTCCGTCGCCGCATGGATGTCTTCATCGAGGCGGGTGCGCTGGTTGCCATCGAGAATAAGGTGGATTCGCCCGAGCAGGTTGGTCAAGTCAACGATTACCTCGATCACCTGCATCTCTGCGCCCGAGGGCGCAATGCCCACACCGCGTTGATCTACCTGACGCCCGACGGCCGGCTGCCCAAATCTCTCAGGGCTACCCGGTTGAAGAAGGCACAGGAGAGCGGCCGACTACATTGTTGGAGTTATCGGGAACAACTTCTCACATGGCTCAAAGCATGCCATAAGCGATGCCTGGCAAAGCGGGTTTGTGGTTTCCTCGGTGACTTCATTGCCTACATCGAAACCGATCTTCAATCGCGGTCCATGAACCAGAAATGATGAGAACGCCTATAATTAGCGATCCGATTCGGAACTTCATTCTTCAGAGCGAAAAGAACCTTCAGATCGCCTCTGCTGTGAATGAGGCGTGGCCGAATGCCCGCAATGAAATGGTCGATAGTTTCCGCAATCGGCTGGAAGAAGGTTTGAAGAGGAGGCTTAAGGGTTGGGAATTCGAATTCAGCGATCAGCGGCCCTTGGTTGACCACTGGGCGTGGTACGCGATTGGGAAACCGGCGTGGAGAAGGCAGTACAAGGTTGCGTTGGGGTTCGGGAGATTCGCAGAACACATGGTCTTCGGCCTCCTGCGAGCAACCGAACGTACCCCGAGACGACCAAACAGTCTGGAAGTGCTCCGTGCCGTTCAGAAACACGAGAGTTACAGGTCGGCTGACGCTCAGAAATGGTGGGACGCAAAAATAACTATGCGGTCTCCCGAATCCGATTGGCGCAAACCTGAGGTTCTTTGGCGGCTGTACAAGGATTCCACGTTTTTGGAGGAGGTAGCGGAGCACCTTGTCGCGGTTGCGGGCCTTTGTGAGCCAATCGTTGATAGGCTCATGCGACAGAAGTAGCTCATCTTTCAAACCTTCCAAAAGTCATGAGTGAACAATGCGGTTCGAAGACACCAGCGCCCTCTGCCGGGTCGAGATGCGAAAGCACCCATCCGGCGGGAGGTGGTTGGCCGTCCAGCCGTCGTAGATGTCCGTGTAGGTCACGCTCCAGATGACGTCTCCCTCCGGACTCGCCCCGCAGTGGGCCACCGTGTCGGCTTCCAGGACTCCCGACCCGGTGATGTCCCAGTTTCCCGCCCGGATCGGCATTTGGGTCTTGAACAGACCGCCGGTTTTCGTGCCGCAGCGCCCCCGGTGCCCCTCCCGGGCCTTCCTGGGCGCCAGCGATTGATCGATCTGCGCCGCACTGATCTCCAGCACCTTCGCCCGGCAGGCTTCGCTCAGGGCCGTATGCTCCGCTTCGTCGTAGGGCAGTCACTCCGGAAGCAGCGCATTCGGTCGCTCCCAACGGAACCGGATCGGGAAGTCCGTTCCGTTTTCCTTTGGTCCGAGTCGGCGGGGGTGAGGGGGCGGCCGGACCGCATGAATGCGGGACAACAAACGAAGGGGGAGCCGCATAAATGCGGGACTACGAACGAGATGGGACCGAATGAATGCGGGACTACGAACGCTCCGAACACCTCGCCGGAGGGTGCGGTTACGGGTCGACTCGCTGCTGCCGCCGGGGACTGAAATGACCCTTGCAGCAAAGCAGCAATATGCGAAAACGTCTTTATGAGAACCACGGTTGAGCTGCCGGATGACCTTTTCCGGCAAGCCAAGGCTCGTGCGGCGCTCCAAGGCCAAAGTCTCAAGGATTTGGTCGCCGCCGGACTACAACTGGTGCTGCAGCAATCGGTCGATGCATCCCCTTCGCCTGAATCGGCTCGACGGCCCGAGTTGCCCGTCGTCAAGGCCCGGGATCGGGTGCGCAGAGTGACCCCGGCGATGTTTGCCGAAGCTGCGGAACCCTTCATCACTGCCGCGGTACCCGCCGTCCTGCCGCCCGCCCGAAAGCGCGCCAGCGCCGGGGCTTGGGCGAAACAGTTTGCCGGCATCGCCGGGCCTCCTCCCGGCGTCTCCACCGACGAGGCCCGCATGGCACATTACCGGCGAAAATACGGCGTCTAGCCCGGTGCGCGTCTTCCTCGATACAAACATTCTCCTCGACATTGTCGGGCGTCGCGAACCGTTGGACACCGCCAGCCAGCAGGTGCTTGAACGCTGCGATGCGCTCGATTTCGACCTCGGCGTCGCCGGCCACGGTCTGGCGACGGTCTTCTACCTGACCGGGCGAACGGCGGGCAGAGCCTCTGCCCTGGCCGTGGTTCACCAACTGCTGTCTTGGGCGGACGTCGCCCCGCTGGGGGATGCCGAAGCTCGGGCGGCGCTCGGCTTTGGCATCGCCGATTACGAGGACGCGCTCCAAGCCGCGGCGGCGGCCTCCTGGGAGGCGGACGTACTCATCACCCGCGATGCCATTGGTTTTGCCGGCAGCCCGGTCCCCGTCCTATCACCTGATGAGTTCCTGAAGCGGTACCCGGCTCCCTCCGAAGGCAATCCAGGTCTACAACCATGAGCACCCCCACCCATTGACCGCCGGCGGAGGCGAAGCCCGGCATTGGCAGAAGCGCCCTGTCGTCGGCGAGCTCAATGTGCTTTCGAGGATGCGGGAATGCAGGCGGGGGAGGCCGCATGAATGCGGGACAACAAACGGAGGGGGAGCCGCATAAATGCGGTACTACAAACGGGGGAGCCGCATGAATGCGGTACTACGAACGGGGAGGCCGCTTGAAAGCGGGACTACGAACGAGATGGGACCGCATGAATGCGGGACTACGAACGTTCCGAACGCTTCGGCTAGCCCGGATATTTCACAGCCTTTCGTCGCGAGGCGCAGCGAAAGCCCATCGGGCAAGGCGGCCGAAGCGATTCCGAGCCGGGCTGTATGGGGACATACTGTCCGGTGAGGAACGCGAGGCCAACGCCGCCCGATGGGCTTGCAGCCAGCCGCAGTAGAAAGAGTGTGAAATATCCGGGCTAGGGCGCCGGGGATATCTCGACGCCGCTGACCGCGAAGATTCCGGTGACCTCGGCGGCGCCGGCCCGGGTGAACTCGAGCTCGGTGATGACCTTGCCCGCAAACGGGCCCGACCACAGGTCGATGTCCGTCTGGTGCATGCTGAACCCCGGCGGGACCGGATCGTACGTCAGGAAACCCGCGGTCTGGCTGCGGGCCAGCCGCCGAATGGCCGGACGCCGGGGTGGATTCGACGGACTCCCATCCCACCAGTCCGGCGCCACGATGCTGATCGAGGGGCCGATGGTCCCATCCGCATAGTGAATCCGCAGCGCCGCCGAACCGCCGCCCCCGGCCGAATGCGCGAGCACATGGATCCGGCCATAGGCGGCCGGTTGCACCAGCGTCAGCGACGACGTCCGCTTCGCGGCGCTCAACCACAGCACATTGGATCCCACATACGGCTGCAACTGGAACACCACGCCCGCGTCGAGGGCGCTGACGACCTGGAGATTGGACGGCAGTCCGTCCCGGTACCCCCGCAGTCCACTCTCAAACCAGACGGCGCCAAAGGAGTCGAACTCCAGGGCCTTGGGCGACGCCCGGTTCTCCAGGACGACGTCGCGGTTCCAACCCTGAAGCTGCAGGGGTTCCACGAGTCCGGAACGACCCCGCAGCCGGAAGTATTGGAGGGGCTGTCCGCCGAGACCGACATGAACCTCACCGCCCGCCTCCACCCGTGGCAACGAAGTCTCCTGCCACGGACTCGCGGGCGAGAGGGTTTCCCGTCCCTCCAGTTTCAGATCCGGCAGACCCGCCGCCCAGAACACCTCGGCGGCGTCCCCCGCCGTACGCGCCGCAAGGACGGGCAGTCCCACCTCCAGCGCGATGTCGAGCACCTCCCCGAGGAAGGTTCCGTCCCCAGGCTGCTCCGCCCGAAGCACCACCCGGCCGACTCCGGTGGGCAGCAGGCGTCCCTCCTGGACGGATGCCGGACCACTGATCACCTCGTAGCGGATGGGCAGTCCCGAGGTGGCGGTTCCCCCGAGGGGAATCGGACTTCCCGAAAACGGCACTGTGTCCGGCAGTGCTAGATCAATTCTCTGCGGATGGCCGTCCTGGATGTCCACCACCCGGAAGCCATCCAACCGCGCCGCCACCAGGGCCCGATTCCCGGACACGGACACGGAGTCCAGATCCCCGAGCCCCGAAAGCTGTCCGCGAAGGCGCGGACGGGCCGGGTCCGAAACGTCGAGGGCCAACAACGAATCGCTGGTGACGAGGTACGCGACACCCTCGGCGGCGACGACGTCCCGGACCACCCCGCCCGGACTGAAGGATCCCGCCCGGCGTGGCGCGGACGGATTCGAAACATCCAGGATCCAAAGGCCCTGGGAACCACCGGCGACCAGGAGCAGGGTCCCTTCGGACGCGAGCCGGGTCGCGGTGTTCCTCAGGATCGTGCTTCCCGTCAGGGACACCCGGGTGGGGTTGCTGACATCGAGGATCAACAGGCTCCCGGTTCTATCGAGGCAGTAGGCGTAGTCTCCAACCACTTCGACCTCGAAAATCTCGGGGAGTTCGTAGGACCCCAGAAGCTTCGGATTCGCCGGTGCCTGGACGTCATAGATCTCAAGACCGACCCCCAGGTGCGCGAGGTAGAGACGGGTTCCCACCAGACCCACACGCCGGGCGACTCCCGAGGTTTCGATTCTCCCGATCCGGGTGATGGACGCCGGGGTCCGCACATCCAGGATCTCCACGCCGCCCTCCAGATCCGCCACGTAGGCGATGCCTGCCGAGACCTGGACGTCGACGGCGGATCCCGACGTTTTGTACGCTCCCAGTCGCGCCGGGGCGGCGGGGTTCGCCAGGTCATAGAGGACCAGTCCGCTGGCGCGCCCGTCCGCCACATAGGCGATCCCGGCGTCCTCACGGACCTGGAGGCTGAGCCCCGCGGTGTCCGCCTCCCCCACCCGTGTGAAGCGCGTGATCGGCTGGTTGAAGGAGCGGAACTCCTCGTAGGGGAGGAACCCGTTGCCTCCCGCATTCTCCGCCACGAGCGTCACCGGACCGAGATTGGTGACCGTGAGGACTCCCTCCGACAGCACGGCCGGACCCGACAGGAGGCGAAGTCCCAGGGGAATCCCGCTGTTCGACACCGCCTCGACCGGGTAGGGGGTTCCCACCACGAGAATCTCCCCCAAGTCGCCGCTCCACGCCACCGTCTGGGGCAACCCCAGGCTCAGATCGAAAATCCGAAGTCCCCCAAGCCCCTCGGCAAGGTACACCCTGCCACCGTCCACCACGGTGGCATAGGCCTCGAATTCGGTGGGAATGTACTCCATCCGCCGGGGCGTGGACGGAGTGCTGACGTCGAGCACGTGGAGGCCCTGAAACAGATCGGATACCAGCGCAACCTCCCCGGAGAGGGTCACGCCACGGAAGCGGCCTCCCGGCACCGTGTATCTGCCGACCAAGGTCGGAGCCTCCGGGCGGGCGACATCGACGATGGCGAATCCTCCGAAACCTTCGGCGACATAGGCGAGGGATCCTTCGACCCGGACCGCCCGGGGATAGTTGAAGGAGTTCCAGGTGCCCACGACAACCGGAGCCGCCGGATTCGAGACATCGATGATCTGCAGTCCCGATGACCCGTCCGCCACATAGGCGAGCGATCCCACCACATCGAGTCCCAACGCATCCCCCGGAGTATCCACGCCTCCGATCCGCTTCGACTGCGAAGGATTGCCCAGGTCCAGAATCTGCAATCCCGCGGGGCCGTCCGCCACATAAGCCAGCGATCCGACCACTTGAACCGCGGAGCTGAATCCGGTGGATTCAACGGTGGCCACACGAACGGGATTGTCGGGACGGCTGATGTCCAGAATCTGGACCCCGCGATCCCAGGCCGCGACCACGGCAAACCCTCCGGTGAGATCGAGTCCGCGGGCATCCCCGCCGGTTTCGAACGTGGCAACCCGGGTCGGGATTGCAGGATTCCTCAGGTCCACCACCGTCATCCCGGCCAGCCCATCCGCCACATACGCATAGCCCCCGGCAACCCGGACCTCGTTGGCGTAGTTCCGGGTCGGCGTCGCACCGACCTGCTTCATCACGGCTGACGAAACATTGAAGGTTCGGGACTCCTTCCAGGGGACATGGGTGGCGTCACCCGCATTCTCCGCCGTCAGCACCACCGTCCCGAGATTCGTGACGGTCAGCACTCCGCCCGCAAGCCGGGCCGGGCCCGACTCCACCCGAAACGGGGTCGGAATGCCGGCGCTGGAGGTGACCTGGATGGAGTAGGGCGCCTGGGGCACCAGCAAATTCCCGTCGACTCCCGTCCAGGCGAAGTCCTGGGTAAGCCCGGACCGGAGGTCGTAGACTCCGAGTCCCGTCCCCTCGACGGTGACATGGACCCGGCCGCCCGAAACGGCCACGCCCACGGTGGCACTGGCCGTGGAGAGACCCCCGGCCACCACCGGTGAGAAGGGATTGGAAATGTCCACCACGTCGAGCCCGCCAAACGAACCCGCCAAAAAGGCCAGATCCCCGGACAGGGTGATTCCCCAGACACTGCGCCGAAGGGCCAGTCCCCCCACCGGGAGCGGAGCGGAGGGGGTCGACATGTCGAACACCAGCAGTCCGGCATCGGAATCCGCCACGAAGCACCGGTCTCCGACCGCGGAGACGGCTCCCATGCTCCCGTTGGTCTTGTAGGTGGCCAGCCGCCGCGGGGATCCGGGATCGGTGTAATCCAGCACCAACAGTCCCGCGGAGCCATTGGCGACATATACGGTCGTGCCGACCACGCTCACGTCGAGCACCGACGAGGTCGTCCGAACCCCGGATACCCGGACGGGCGCGGCGGGATCGCTGACGTCGATCAATTGCAGGCCCGCCTCACTGTCGGCCACGTAGGCCCGGGTTCCCACCACCCGGACCCCGCGGGCGAAGCCGCTGGTGTTGAACCCGCCCACCCGAACCGGAGCGGAGGGCTGGGAGACATCGATGATCTGCAGCCCGGCCGAACCATCGGCGACGTAGGCCAGGGTTCCCACGACTTCCACCGCGAAGGCGGATCCGGAGGTGTCCAGTCCCCCCAGCCGCACCGGCGCCAGGGGATTGCCCACATCCACCACCTCAAGGCCGCTGCTCCCGCTGGCAATGTAGGCGACCGGGCCGACGACCGCGCATCCCTTCGCTTCGCTGTTGCTGCCGTAGAGACCCGCCAGCGACAGTTGAACCACCCTGGATTCACCCCGGACGGGTAAACCGAGGGCCATCAGCAGGAGCAACACCACCGCCAGCGGATGGCGGAGAAGGCCGGGCGGACGTGGGAAGGCTTGGGTCTTGGGTCGGGAGTGGAGTCGAAAGTTCATTGCGGGACACGGCGGCCCCCGGGCAGATCATCGGGCGTCGATGCCTGCCGGCGACACGCCGGGACACCCATGCATGCGGCGTCCGCAGAAAAATCCGGACATCGCGGGAAAAAGATTCCCCCCCTCCCGCAGGAATGCCGCCGTCCACCCACGGCCATCCCGGGAACCCGATATCTCCGCAGCAGCGCCCCAGCGCCGATCTCGCCGTCCGGCCCCTCGAGCCTCCCTCGTCTCAGGAGTTCCCCGGGTTTCCGGACCGGCTCAGTGGTACTCCTGGATCGTCTTGACGGCGTACCCGCTCTTTTGCAGGGCGGCGATCGCCATCACCGCGGCCTTGGCGCCGCTGATGGTGGTGATGATCGGGGTGCCAGTCATCACGGCGGTCGTCCGGATCTTCACTTCGTCCGCGCGGGGTGCCGACCCACTGGGGGTGTTGATCACCAGGTGCAGTTCCTTGTTCTTGAGCAGATCCACGGCGGTCGGACGACCCTCATTCAGCTTGAAGATCCGCTGCACCTTGAGTCCGGCCTGTTCCAGCAGGGTCGCGGTGCCTCCGGTGGCCACCAGTTCGAAACCCAGCCGCGCCAGCTCCGTCCCCACCGCAGCCACCGCCGGCTTGTGGGCGTCGCCCACGCTGAGGAAGACCCGTCCCTTGAGGGGCAGCGGCGATCCCGCGGCCATCTGGGCCTTGGCATAGGCGATCCCCAGGTCCGCATCGAGGCCCATGACCTCGCCGGTGGAACGCATCTCCGGGGACAGGATGATGTCCTGTCCGGGAAACTTGTTGAACGGGAAGACCGACTCCTTCACCGCCCAGTACCTGGGCCAGATTTCGGCCGTGAACCCGAGGTCCTTCAGCGTCTTCCCGGCCATCACCTTGGCGGCCAGCTTGGCCAGGGGAAATCCAATGGCCTTGGAGACGAACGGCACCGTGCGCGACGCGCGCGGATTGACCTCCAGCACATAGACGACCTCGTCCTTCACGGCGTACTGCACATTCATGAGGCCGCAGACCCGAAGTTCGCGGGCCATGGCGTGCGTGTGCCTGCGGATGGTGTCCACCACCGCCGGGGACAGCGTGTGCGGCGGGAGCACCATCGCGGCATCGCCGGAGTGCACGCCGGCAAACTCGATGTGCTCCAGCATGCCGCCGATCACAATGGTCCCCTGCGAGGGATCCTCAAAATGGCCGACGTCGGCGATGCAATCCACGTCCACCTCCGTGGCGTCCTCCAGGAACTTGTCCACGAGCACCGGCCGTTCCGGCGAGGCTTCCACGGCCACCCGCATGTAGTGCTGCAACTCGTGGTCCGTGTACACGATCTGCATGGCACGGCCGCCCAGCACGAAGGAGGGGCGGACCAGAACCGGGTATCCCAGCTTCTGGGCGATGGCCAGGGCCTCCGCCTCGCTGGTGGCCAGGCCGTTCCGGGGCTGCGGGATTCCCAGGCGGTCCAGCATGGCCGCAAACAGCTTCCGATCCTCGGCGATCTCGATGCTTTCCGGGGAGGTGCCGATGATCCGGACGCCGTTCTTCTTGAGCGCCAGGGCGAGATTCAGGGGCGTCTGTCCGCCAAACTGCGCAATGGCCCCCCAGCACTTCTCCCGCTCGTAGATGTGCAGGACGTCCTCCAGGGTCAGCGGCTCGAAGAACAGCTTGTCCGAGGTGTCGTAGTCCGTGGAAACGGTCTCCGGATTGGAATTCACCATCAGCGTCTCGAAGCCGTCCTCCTTGAGGGCAAACGCGGCATGAACGCAGCAATAGTCGAACTCAATGCCCTGGCCGATGCGGTTGGGTCCGCCACCCAGGATCATCACCTTGCGCCGGTCGGACGGCGTCACCTCGTCGTCCCCCCGGTCATAGGTCGAGTAGTAGTAGGGGGTGTAGGCCTCGAACTCGGCGGCGCAGGTATCGACGAGCCGGTAGCTCGGCACCAACCCCGCACGCTGGCGCTCGGCGCGCACGGCATCCTCCGTCGTGGAGGTCAGATGGGCGATCTGGCGGTCGGAAAATCCGAGGGACTTGGCCCGGGCAAGAAGAGCGGCATTCATCAGGGTCGCAGGACGCAGAAAATCGGCCGCAGGAAGCCAGAGGCGACCCGCGGTGTCGAGGCACGATTGCTGGCACGGTTGCAGGGACCAACGGGTGAAAACCCCATCCGGGACACCCCCAAAGAACGTCGGTGCCTGTCCGGCAACCCCGGGAGTGGCTCCGGCGGGGCGGCAACTCCCCGAAGCGGGCTGTCAGAACCGACCCCACGCGGGCGACCGGAACCCGAGCCACCCCCGGGGGACGGATCGGCTCAGGGTGCCGGAGGGTCCGCAGCCGCGGGGCGTACGAGGTCGTCCGGACGCGGATTCCCGCGGACGATGTCCGCCACGGTGCTCGCGTTCCGGACCGGTCCGGTGACTTTGAGCTCTCCGACCACCTCGCCGTCCCGCACCACCTCGAACCGGTCGCCGACCGCCGGCATCCGGTTCAGGGAAAAGTCCAGAACCACAAACCTCAGGCGTTCGTTCACCGACTGGACCCGCCCCAGTCCGTCCCCGAGGGGCTGGTATTTCCGAAGGACGGGCGCGGGCGGTGCCGGGGGAGGCACGGGAATCTCGGAAAGATTCTGGCAGCCGGCCATCAGAACGGTCGCCAGCACGGCCGTTCCGAGG
>JAEUHD010000050.1 GCA_016793645.1 Verrucomicrobiales bacterium | reverse complement strand
CCTCGGAATTGGTCAGGGGAGCGAGGGTGCGTCCGTATCGCCGGGCGTAGCGGGCGGCGAATGCCGAAGCCAGAGCGGGAATATCCGTGGCCCGTTCCCGCAGCGGGGGCAGACGCAGGGGAAACACGTTGAGACGGTAATAAAGGTCCTGACGGAACCGGCCCTCCGCCACCTCGCGGGTGAGGTCGCGGTTGGTCGCGGCCAGGACCCGGACCGAAACCGTCCGCGTCGCCGATCCGCCGACCGGCTCAAAGGTGCCCTCCTGAAGGACGCGCAGCAGCTTGCCCTGGAGTTCGAGGGGCAGTTCGCCGACCTCGTCGAGGAAGATGGTTCCCCCGTCGGCCAGTGCGAACCGGCCGTCCCGCCGGGTCGTCGCCCCGGTGAAGGCACCCTTTTCGTGTCCGAAGAACTCGCTCTCCATGAGCGTGGCGGGAATGGCGGCGCAGTTCACCGTCACGAGCGGCTGAAGTCGGCGCCGGCTGGAGGCGTGGATCGCGCGGGCGAACAATTCCTTGCCGGTGCCGGTTTCGCCCTCGATGAGGACGGCCGCATCGGTTCCGGCGACCTGTTCGACCTCGCGAAGGACCGTCCGCAACGCGGGGCTCTGCCCGAGGATCTCGTCATCGTTGTGGAGGGCGCGGATCTCCGCCTTCAGGTATTCCGCCTGCACGGTCAACGATTGGATCCGTTGTTCCGCCGCGAGGCGTCCGTCCACATTGCGCAGGATGAGCGTGTGGAAGGTCTGTCCCCGGTTCTCGAATCGGGACAGCGTCGCTTCGGCGGGAAAGGACGTCCGGTCCCAGCGCTGGACGACCAGTGACTGGGGAATCCACAACTGTCGTGCCCCGGGCGCCTGCGTTCCGATCTCCTTCACAAAGGAGTTGAATCGCGCGGCGCTTTCCGGGGGAAGGAAGTCGAGGAGCGCTTCGCCAAGCAGATCCTCGGCGGTGCATCCGAAAAGTTTTTCCGCCGCCGGATTGACCCGGGTGATGTGCCCGGCGTCGTCCAGCACCACGATGGCGTCCATGGCGCTTTCCAGGAGTGCCGACAGCTCCTCTTCGCGCGCCCGGACGCTTTGTTCCGCCTTCAGTCGACGGGATTCCGCCGCTGCGCGGGCGGCGAAGATTTCGAACAACGAAGTGAGCCGTGGATCCGCCGGCAACGGCTGGTTGTGGAGCACCGACAGGTGGCCGATCACGGACCCGTGGGTGTCCATCAGGGGCACCCCCAGATAACTGACCGCCCCGTCGGTCATGGGATTCGGGTCCTGCGGATAAAGCTCCAGCAGCCGGTCGGGAATATGGACGAGGCGCCGCTCCTCGACGACGGGTTCGCAGGCGGTCCCGGCGACCTTGTACTCGAAGTTCTCGATGTACCCGCCGTTCAACCAGAAGGCGAGGGCCCGCAATCGTTTGGTTTCGGGGAGATATTCCGTCACCCAGGCGCCGGTGGTTCCCATGACCGCGGCGAGGTTCCGCACCAGGGCCCGGAAAAACTCCCCGCCGGTTTCAGACACCGTTCCCTCGACGATCAGGCGAAGGGCCCGGTCTTCGTTCGGGAGCGGTGGGGATGGGTTCATGGTCGCCTCCGCAGAAACGGCCGCGAGCCTACCGGACCTCGTCGGATCCGGGCAAGGCACCGGGAGGCGGTCCGTGCCTGGCGTTCAATTGGACACGTACTCGCGCGGGTCCGTGATTTTGCCGGCGAGGGCGCTGGCGGCCACGGTGGCGGGTGAGGCGAGGAAGACCTGGCTTTCCTTGTGGCCCATCCGGCCCGGGAAGTTCCGGTTGGTGGCGCTGATGCACTTGAGCCCGGGCTGGTTCATGCGCCCGAAGGTGTCCACGGGTCCGCCGAGGCAGGCGGCGCAGCCGGCGTTCTCCGTCATGCGGACGCCGGCGTCCTCGAGGATCTGCCAGACGGTCTTGTCGCCCCAACGCGTGGTCTGAAGGTCGTGCACGATCTCCGGCGTCGCCGGGACTCCGAACGTATCGATGGTGACGCGGCGTCCGCGCAGCACGCGGGCAAATTCCACGAAGTCGCTGGTCTTGCCGCCGGTGCAGGAACCGACGTAGGCGCGGTCCAGCTTGATGTGACCCAGTTCCCTGGCCTTCTTGCGCTGGCCGGGGTCGGGGTGGCAGGCCACGGTGGGCTCGAGCTTGTCGAGATGGATGACCGTCTCGTACACGAACTTCTGGTCCGCGTCGGCGAGCACGGGCTCGAAGGTGGACTTCGTTCCGTTCAGGCGGGTGCGGGACTCGACGTACTCGCGGGTGCGCGCGTCGAACTCGAAGATGCCGTTCTTGCCGCCGGCCTCGATCGCCATGTTGGCGACGGTCATGCGGTCATCCATCGACAGGGAGGCAACACCGGGTCCGTCGAACTGCATGGCGCGGTAGGTGGCGCCGTCGAATCCGATCTCGCCGATGCAGTGGAGGATGATGTCCTTGGCCATCACTCCCGGTTGGAGCTGGCCCTCAATCCGGAAATGCATCGTCTCGGGAACCTTGATGAGCAGACGTCCCGTGCCCATGACGAATCCGGCGTCGGTGTTGCCGATGCCCGTGGCGAACTGGTTGAACGCACCGGCCATGCAGGTGTGGGAGTCGGTCCCGAACAGCACCTCGCCCGGACGCGTATGGCCCTTCTGGGGCAGGGCGGTGTGGCAGACGCCCGCATAGTTGGATCCGTACTGCTTCTTCAGCAGCCCCTTCGACGCGTCAAACTTCCACTGTCCGTTGGGGTCGTCGATGACGTCGTAGAAGTACGGGAGTCCCTGCTCGCGGGCGAATTCGCGGAGGGCGTCCACGTTGCGGTTGGACTTCGAATCCGCGGTGAAGATGTAGTGGTCGGGGATGATGACCACGCGTTCGCGGTCCCAAACCTTGGCGTCGGCGCCGAACTCCCGCTTGAACACGCCAATGGTCCCGGGGCCGCAGACGTCGTGCGTCATGAGGACGTCGGCCGACACCCAGATGTTGTCCCCGGCGGAAACCCGGGCCTTGCCCGCCGCGCGGGCCAGCAGCTTTTCGGTCAGCGTCATGAGGCGGGGACGCTAACCCACGGGGGAAAGGGGGCGCAAGGGGCGGGACGATGTTGAAGCGGTACCCCGGGCCACCCTGAACCGATGGCGCGGGAATCCGCGATGGTGTTGCCGCCCCGCATTCTCCCTCCCGGACCGCCTCAGGGCGGGACGACCCGCGGGGCGGTGTCCGGACCGCGCCCCGGGCCCGGATTCCGAGGCGCGTTCACCGATTGTTCCCAGGTTGTTCACCGCAGACCGTTGACTTCAGGCCCTGGGTCGGGTAGTGCACCGCGCAACTTTGGGGTTGGACCATGAGCCTTGCATTGGATCAGCAGGTTCTCGTGCTCAACCGCCTCTGGCAGGCGGTCAACGTCTGCTCAGTGCGGCGCGCTCTGACGTTGTTGTTTGAGGGGCACGCACAGGTCGTCTGGGGCGACAGCGACGGGGACTTCAAAACCTTCAGTTTCAGCCAGTGGCGGGATCTCTCCGAACGGGCCCGCGATGAGGACGACCGGGTCGCGACGGTGTCGTTCAGCATCCGGGTCCCGAGGGTCATCCTCCTGATGGTGTTCGACCGCCTTCCGAAGAAGGAGGTCAAGTTCACCCGGCACAACATCTTTGAGCGGGACAAGAACACCTGCCAGTTCTGCGGACGCCAGTTCGAACGGAAGGACCTCAATCTGGACCACGTGGTTCCGCGGGATCGCGGTGGACCGACGACCTGGGAGAACATCGTGTGTTCCTGCATTCCCTGTAACACCCGAAAGGCCAACCGCACGCCGCTGGAGGCCGGGATGCGCCTGATCCGGAAGCCGAAGCGTCCGAAGTGGCGTCCGTTTGTACAGGTGACCTTCGGCGCGCAGGTCCATGATTCCTGGAGGCACTTCCTCGACATCGCGTACTGGAATGTCGAGCTCGGTGAGGAGTTGGGCTGAATGGCGGTCAGGACCGCCCAGCAGGACCGTGGCACGGGAGTTCCGGGATGAGCGCGGACGGGTTCCGCGAACCGGCAACGCTCGGGGAGTTGCTGGAGGAAAATGCCGCTCGTTTCCGGGACCGCGTGGCGGTGCTCTCCGGGGACTCGGATCCGATCACCCATGGTGCGCTGGCGGACTGCATCCGGGGACTTCGCGCCGATCTCCGGCGGGCCGGCGTGGGCCGGGCGGACCGGGTTGCGTTGATGCTC
>JAEUHD010000034.1 GCA_016793645.1 Verrucomicrobiales bacterium | reverse complement strand
GGTGACCTGGGGGGACACCGGACACTGGGAGCGTCCCGTCCGGTGACACGGGGTGGCTGCGGGCTGCCGCCCGCGGGTGACATCTCCGACGCACCTCCGTGCGGAGGACCTGACCGTGTGGAGGCTCCCCAATGCAACGTCTCCCTGCCCATGAGAGGTCCCAGGGCTCTTGGATCCGCGGCGGCCTTGCCGCGGATCGGGATCAGAACCGCGCGGCAGCGCAGTTCCACCTTCAGGGACTCCTCCGGGGTGTTTCACAGCCGCACGGCACTTGCCGCTGTCGGGGAGCGTGTCAGCCTCGGGCGTCATGGCGGTGGCGGCAGCATATGATGCGGTGATCATCGGGGGCGGACCCGGCGGCAGCTGCGTGGCGACGCGGATGGCGAAGGCCGGGCGGCGGGTGCTGGTGATCGAGAAGGAGCGCTTCCCGCGGTTTCACGTCGGGGAATCCCTGCTGCCCTACAATCATGCGATCTTCGAGGAGCTCGGTCTCCTGCCTGTGCTCGAGCGGGAGGGATTTCCCATCAAGCGCGGCGCGCAGTTTCATCTGGGTAATGGCAGCAAGGGCACCGGATTCGTGTTCCGTCAGGGCTGCTTCACCCGGCACGCCGAGGCCTTCCAGGTGGAACGGGCGCGATTTGACGACGTCCTCCTGCGTCACGCCGCGACCTCGGGCGCCGAAGTGCGTGAGGGCGTGGCGGTGGAACGCGTGGCGGTCGATGACTCCGGGGTCACCGTCACCACCCGGGACTCCGGCGACGGGACGACGGGGGAGGTGCGGGGACGCTTCCTGATCGATGCCTCCGGCCGGGGCAATGTCACCGGCAACCAGGAGGGACTTCGGATTCCGAATCCGAGCCTTCGGAAGATCGCCATCTTCGGGCACTTCATGAACGTCGGACTCGATTCCGGCGAGAAGGCCGGGGACACGGTCATCGTCCGGCTCGACAACAAATGGTTCTGGTTGATTCCCCTCGACCTGGGGGGCGACGGCCATCCGTCGAAGGTCAGCGTCGGCCTGGTCCTGGACCGCGATGAACTGGCCTCCGGTGCGGAATCCGCCGAGACCGTCTTTACGCGCCTCGCCGCGGCGAATCCGCCGGTGGCCGCCCGTCTTCGCAGTGCGCGCCGGGTGTCCCCGATGCACGTCACCGGCGACTTCAGCTATCGCAACCGCTCGTTCTTCGGGCCGCGGGTGGTCCGGGTGGGGGATGCGGCGGGCTTCATTGACCCCATCTTTTCCAGCGGGGTGTTTCTGGCGATGTTTTCGGGGCGGCTTGCCGCGGACGCCGTATTGGAGGCGTTGAGGGAGGGCGGCGACGGAACCCGAGGATTTGCGGCGTATGAGCGGCGGATCCGATCGGCGATGCGGATCTATTGGGAGATGGTGGAGAACTTTTACACCACGCCCTTCATGGAGCTCTTCCTCGAGCCCCGGGCAAAGCTCAACCTCGCGGCGGCGGTGAACGCGGTGCTTGCCGGGGAACTGGAGGGGGGCTGGCGCCTGCGGTGGCGGATGCGGGTGTTCTTCTGGCTGGTGAAGCTGCAGGCCCGATTTCCCCTGGTTCCCCGGATCTCCTTCGCGCCCGCCGCATGACGCGCCGCCGCATCGGTCGGGCAGGGGCTGCGGTGCTCCTCCTCGGGGTCCTGTCGATGGGTGCCGGATGCTCGACCGCGCCGACGTTTCCTCCGGTGGACCTGTCCGAGGCCGGTTGGAAGGTCCGGGAGTTGCCGGCCGTTTGGCGGCCGCGTCGGGGGGCTCCGGAACTGACGGGAGAACTTCTCGTGGCGGTCAACGGGGTCAGCCGGCTGGTGCAGTTCAGCAAACAGGGAATGCCGGTGCTCACGGCGCAGGTGTCCACCAACGGCTGGCGGGTCTCCTCGGCGCTGCAGGCGGGGAGTCACACCGGACGACTGCCCGCGCCCCGTCAGGTGCTGTGGTTCCTGATCGACGGCTCCCCGCCGAAGACCGGGATCCAAACCCCATGGCGACTTGAGAATCCGGGACCGGGGGGAGGCTGGACGTTGTCGAATCCGCGGACGGGCGAGTCCCTCGAGACCGCGCCGGTTCCCCCCTGATCCGAGACTTCCCGGCGACTCGGCCCAATGAATGCTGGGCGGGGACCCGACGCGCTGAATGAAGCGTGTTCATCCATGAAGGGACCCTTTGATAGTCGGCAGCTCCAGGCTTTCACCATATTGGCCCGCACGGGCAGTTTCACGGTAACCGCGCGGGAAATGTTCCTGACCCAGTCCGCGGTCAGCCACTCCATGAAGGCGCTCGAAAATGACGCCGGGTGTCGGCTTTTGGACAGGGTGGGCAAGAAGGTGATCCTGACGCAGGCCGGCGAGAATCTCCTCCGCCACGCCGACGTGGCCCTGCGCGAAATGGCGGCCGCGCGCCATGAGATCGAGCAGATGGGGAAGTGGGGACGCGGACGCCTCCGGGTCGGCGCCACCGCCACGCTTTGCGCCTCACTCCTTCCGTCCGTGTTGCGCGAATTCAAGGAGAGCTTTCCCCACAGCCTCATCCAGGTGGAGCCCGGGGACAGCCGGGACCTGATCGCGCGCATCGAGGAGCAGCGCATCGACCTGGCCCTCGTCCTGAGCGGGGTGGCCGACCACCGGTTTGAGCAGTTGCCGGTGTTCTCCGATGAACTGTGCTTCATCACCGACCCCATGCATCCGTGGGCGTCGGCGGGCATCCCCCCGCGGGCGGAAGTGTCCCGCCAGAACCTGATCCTGTACCGCAAGGCCTCGCAGACCTTCCGGATGGTGGACGAGTATTTCCGGGAGGACGACGTGGTGCTGAACACCGTCATGGAACTGGGCAGCATGGAGGCCATCAAGGAGTTGGTGAAGCTTGGCCTGGGGGTCAGCGTGCTCGCCCCCTGGGTGGTGCGGCGCGAGTTGGATGAGGGCTCCCTGGTGGCGGTGCCGCTGGGGCGCCGCAAGCTGCGCCGGGACTGGTCGCTGGTGCACTGGCGTGGGCGTCGCCTCACCCTCGCGGAGGAGACGTTTGCCGGCCTCTGCCGTTCCGCCGTCGCCGGCCTCGGACGCGAACGGGAACCCGAGGCCCGATCCGCCGCCCAATCCTCCCGCTGATCCGGCCTCCGAGCCGGAGACCTTGGTCGGCGGGTTGCGGAGCAGTGATCAGTCATCGGTCATCAGTATTCAGTGACCAGTGACCAGTGACCAGGAGTCGCCAGTCGTCGCTGTGGATCCCAGGCTTTTACTGAAAACTGAAAACTGATCACTGAATACTCCCGACCACGAACCACCGACCACGAACGATCCCCATTCTTCACTACTGCGGACACACGATTGACTTGCCGCCCCCCCCTCCTAGCCTCGCGGCCAGTTTCAAACTTCAATTTCTCCGAACCGTATGCCCGCACCCGCAAAGACCGAATCCAAGACTGCTGACTCCAAGGCTCCGGCGGTCGCCGATGCCGAGGCGAACCGCCTGTCCGCCGCCAAATCCCGGGACCTGGAAGCCGCGATTTCCACCATCACCAAGTCCTTTGGCGACGGCGCCATCATGCGGCTGGGTTCCGCCGGGGCGCTCCGGCAGATCGAGGTGATTCCCAGCGGAGCGCTGGCCATCGACCTCGCCCTGGGCGTGGGCGGAGTGCCCCGCGGCCGCATTGTCGAAATCTACGGACCGGAATCGTCGGGCAAGACGACGTTGATGCTGCATCTCATCGCCAATGCCCAGAAGGCGGGCGGCGTGGCGGCCTTCATTGACGCCGAGCACGCGCTCGATCCGGCCTATGCCAAGAAGCTCGGAGTGGATCTGGAGAACCTCCTGGTGTCCCAGCCCGATTCCGGCGAGGAGGCGCTCACCATCTGCGAAACCCTCGCGCGGTCGGGGGCGTTGGACATCATTGTCGTGGACTCGGTCGCGGCACTTGTTCCCAAGGCCGAATTGGAGGGCGAGATGGGCATGGCGACCATGGGCATGCAGGCGCGCCTCATGTCCCAGGCGCTGCGCAAGCTCACGGCCATCCTGAGCAAGGCCAAGACCACCTGCCTCTTCACGAACCAGCTTCGCGAGAAGGTGGGCGTGATGTTCGGCAATCCGGAAACCACGCCGGGCGGCAAGGCGCTGAAGTTCTACGCGAGCGTGCGCATCGACATCCGGCGCAAGGACGCCCTCAAGGATCCGGCCGGGAACGTGATGGGCAATCACGTGAAGGTGAAGATTGTGAAGAACAAGGTGGCGCCGCCGTTTGCCGAGGCGGAGTTCGACATCCTGTTCAACCACGGCATCGACAAGGAGGGCTGCCTGCTCGACGTCGGCATCGAGTGCGGCGCGGTCGAGAAGAAGGGAGCCTGGCTCCAGTTTGCCGGTGATCTCATCGGACAAGGCCGCGACGCCGCGCGGAAGACCCTGATCGAGAAGCCTGAGTTGGCGCAGAAGATCAAGGACGCCATCCTGGCGAAGAAGAGTCCGGTCGCGGAACCTGCCGCCGCTGCTCCGGGTCCCGCCGCAGCCAAGGCCAAGGCGTAATCCCAAAGGAGGTGGAGCCGCGCTGCGCGCGGTTCTGGAATCCGTCCGCAGCAGCGCCGCTGCGGACAAAGGGGGTGTGGATGTGGTTGTGCGTGGGTCCTCCGCAGTGGGGTGGGTGGGTGGAGTCACCCGGGGGCGGCAGCCCGCGGCCACCGCAGCTGGGAGGGTGGAGCCAAGCTTGCCTGAACGCCTGCGTCGCCGGTATTCCTGACCCCGTCGTCGGGGGCCCATAGCTCAACGGTTAGAGCAGGGGACTCATAATCCCTTGGTTACAGGTTCGAATCCT
>JAEUHD010000004.1 GCA_016793645.1 Verrucomicrobiales bacterium | reverse complement strand
GGGGCCAACGATATTTCGGGACCACCCGGACCCTCGACCAGGTGATCGTCGCCCTCCGACGGAAGCTTGGGGATTCCGCAGACGCTCCGAGACACCTGCACACGGTGCATGGCGTTGGATACCGATTCGAACCGTGAGGCCTCCTTCGACCCGTGCGGGTTTCCGGGATCACCTCCTCAGCACATCGGCAGAGCCCTCTGCATCGGCGAGGGCAAATGCACCATGCCATTTCATCGACGCAGTGGCATAGGCTGTCAGTGAAGCCCGGAGTACTTCTCCACGCCCTCGCTCTTCGTCCACGCGAGGCGAATAGGGTGACAGGTTCAATGTTTGCCCCAGTCCCCAACCGCCGGGCACCACCCATGGAGACCTGCCTTGCCGACAGCCGCCTTGCCGCCTTGCCGAACTTGACTCCGGACCCTTCATCCGGCATCTCCCCGGGCGTTCCTCTGGCACCCAACTCCCCCCATGAAGTCTCTTTTCCTCGCAGGCCTGGTCGTCATCACCGCGATGGGTGGTTCGGCGCAACCTTTCGACATCGTGCTTCATTTCGGGGATCCGCCGGTGGTGGTGGACCGAACGCCCCGGCCCGGCCCCGGAGTGAATGAAAGGCATTACGCACCCGGACACCCAGGAGCCAATTCACTGCGCTTCCCCCTGTCGGAGTTTGAGATCGTGGTGCTGGATCCCGGCGTCGCAGTCGGGTCGACGGAAACCGTCCGGGGCGTCTCCCTCGTCCGTTCCAGAATCACGAGTTCCCCCGGGCCCGTGGGTCCGCCGCAACACGGGGGTGAGACGTTCCGCGTGTTGCTCACGGCCACCAACGGCGAGGCGCTGTCCGCATGGAAGGAGTCGGGTTCAAGCCCGGCGACGTTCCCCCCCGGGGTCAATTCGAAGCTCTCGTACGACTTCTCGGATCCGGCGTACATTCCGGGCGGGGGTCTTTTCGGCGGCGGGGGGCCCGGTGGCTGGGACACCACCGTCCGTGCCTACGACGTCCCCGTGGTCTCCTTCGAACTGGTCCCGGGAGCCCCGCCGGAGGCGCCGCCGCTGTTTCTCCAGACGTTGTATGATTCCCTGTTTCTCGCGTGGACGGATCGCTGGTCCACCTTCATTGCCGAGGAGGCGGAGAGCATCGCGGGGCCCTGGCGCCCACGTTCGGTCCAGCCCAAGTCCATCGACGATGGGTCGCGGGTGGGATTTCCCGCGGAAGCCCCGCGTTTCTTTCGGCTCCGTCCAAGGCCGGGCGCCTATTGATCGTGTGGGAAATGGAGCGGCCTTGAATCCCTGAAAGGGATTCCCCCCGGGGTGTTGCCCCGTTCCCGGAGTGGCGGACGGCGTGAACGCCGGGCGCCGGACCATCGGGGGCTATTCCATCGGGGACCATCGGGCGCGTGCGGCGATGCTGCGGAGAAGACCGTACGTCAGGACGACGAGGAGCAATTCCACCGCGAGAAACGACGCGAGCCACCCGCCACTCCATGCCCAGGCCGCGAGGCCGGACAGCACGCCGGCCAGGAGCATCACCACGATGGGGGTCAGGGCGCGTCGAGCGGACTTAGCCTCTTCGGTGGGCCGGCAGAGCGGCACTGCGCGTCCGCGGACGCACGGGATCATGGCGTACACGGGCAGGGCCAGAATTCCAGGAATCAAGAGCACCAACCTCGCCGGGTCCCGGGTCAGCACCCCCGTGATCAGGGTCGCCACCAGGATGGCCGGGACTGTCAGCAGCAAGAGGACCGCCCGGCGGGATCCATTGCAGAACGGAGCGGGGCCGGACACGGGCGCGGCGCGAAAGAGGTCTGATGCCTGCCAGTGCTGCGAGTACTCGATCAACTCCAGGCTCAACAGGGGAAGCAGGGCAAGGTAGCTCCCGGCAAAGGCGACCCCGAACGCACCGGTGCCGCCGCCGGCATCCCGCATCAGGAAGATCACCGGCATGATCACCATCGGGGCCAGTGCGGGATACAACCGCAGCTTCATGTCGCGGTCCCGGAGGAGGTAGGCCGCGGTCAGGAGAAACGAGGCCCGTTCGACGGGTTTGCGCAACCACCAGGACAGCGGCGGGATCTCCACCAGCGAGTGCAGCCAGCGTCGGCCGCCCTTCGGCGTCCTCGGAGCCTTCGCTTCCGCGAGCGCCATCAGCCCCGCGCCATACTGGTTCGACAGGCGTCCAAAGGCCAGCCAGGCCACCCCTCCTGTCGCGACGAAGGCCATGGCCGCCAGAGCCCACGAACTGCGCGCTGCCGAGCCGGCAAGCGCATCGTCGAGTCCGGCAAACCAGGCGGGGGGAAGCGCCGCCATCCAGAGGTGATCGGACGTCAGGTGGACATGCCGCCCCTGGCGCATCAGCAACTGCGGCACCACCTGTCCACCGGCCACCGCCACCACCGCCAGCAGCACCTGCGCGGTGGTCATCAGGCCCTCGAGGCGTTCGCGTCCGAACCAGCGCAGGCAGAGCTGATAGGCGAGCACCACGGACCCGGCGCAGAACAGGGCCTCCAGCGCGACGGAGACCGCATGGACGGGCAGGAACCGCCAGCCGCCGTCCGGGGCGAAGCAGCCGACCACGAAGGTGGCGAGGTTGAGCGCCACCGCCAGCCACAGGGAAACCTCCACCAGCACCCCAACCTTCGCCCATAGCAGCGTTCGCGGATGCACCGGGCGGTGCAGGAGGATGTCGCCCTCCTCCCGGTTGAACAGCACTTCGCCCGCCGAGGCCGCCACGAACATTCCGAGGAACATCAGGGTGATCGCGTGCAGGTAGAGCGAAAGCGCGAATACGGGGCGTCCCGCAAACGTGGCTCCGAAGCATCCGAAGAGGGCGTAGATCAGGAGGGTCAGGAACAACTTCCTGCCGATGGAACCTGGCGCGCCGCTTCGCTGGAGTCCGCGTGAGGTGCGACCCCGGAGAAACAGGGTCAGAAACAACTTCCGAAGCACCCGGGCCTGGGTCGGGACGCGGCCGGACGCCGGGGGCGGCGTGTCCGATCCGTCCAGTTTGGGGGGCGCGTTCACGGGCGAAACGTCCGGGCAAAATCCTGTGCCCGCTGCTCGAGTCCGGACGCCCCGGTCAACTGGATGAAGAGCTTCTCCAGGGTTCCCGCGCCGTGGGCGGCCACAAGGGCATCCGGCCGTCCATCGACCAGCAGCCGTCCTTTGTCCACGAGGATCACCCGGTCGCAGACACGCTCCACGACGTCGAGCACGTGCGAGCTGTACACGATCGCCTTGCCCTCCTGCGCGAGCGTCTGGATGAGCGCCTTGAATCCCACGGCCGCATTGGCATCGAGGCCGTCGAGCGGTTCGTCAAAGAAGACCACCGGCGGGTTGTGGAGCAGCGCGGCGGTGATCACGACCTTGCGGCGCATCCCCTTGGAGTACGCACCCAGCAGCTTGTCGGTCAGGGTCTCGAAGCTGAGATCGAAGAAGGCGAGGAACTGCCGGATGCGCGTGCGCGCGGCGTCCGCGGGGATGGCATACAACGCGGCAACCATCTCGAGGTATTCGAGTCCGGTGAGGGATTCAAACACCGCTCCGGAATCCGGCACAAAACCCACGCGGCGCTTCACCTCCACCGGATCGGTCCGCAGGTCGAATCCGCAGATGGTGGCCGTGCCCTCCGTGGGTTCCAGCATGCCGGTCAGCATCCGGAGGGTCGTCGTCTTGCCCGCGCCGTTGGGACCGAGGAATCCGACGATCTGGCCCCCGGGAATCTCCAGAGTCAGGGCGTCCACCGCCGTCTGTCCGCCAAATCGCTTGGTCAACCGTTGCAGGGAGATCATCGGGTCACGCGGGCTTACCCCTCGACGCGTTCCGGCGCGACCAAAATCGGATCCTTCCTTCGGGCCGAGGATTGGCGCTTGGATCTTCCGCCCGGGGCCATTGTGATCGCCGGCGCGCGGCCCGGGGTTCCGGACTCCTGCGGCCGCCCCGAACTCATTCGTCATGGAGGCCTTTGAACACGCCCTGTTTCTGCTGTTGATCACCACGGTGTTGTCGGTGCTGGCACGGTGGCTCCCCTGGCCGGCTCCCATCACCCAGGTCCTCGGCGGCGCGCTGGTGGCGCTGCTGCCCCGGTTCCCGGTCATCACCCTCGATCCGGGATTCTTCTTCCTGTGCTTCCTGCCGCCCCTGCTGTTCGCCGATGGGTGGCTCATGCCGCTGCGGGAATTCACGAAGGCGCGCCGGGCCATTCTCATGCTCGCCATCGGTCTGGTCACCTTCACCACCCTGACGGTCGGATTGACCGCCCATTGGCTGGTGCCCGGACTCCCGCTGTCGCTGGCCTTTGCCCTGGGGGCGGTGGTGTCCCCAACGGACGCCGTTGCCGTCGGGGCCATCACCTCGCGCCTCAAGGTGCCGCGCCGTCTGACCACGGTGCTCAACGGGGAGAGTCTCATGAACGACGCCACCGGACTGGTCGCGTTCAAGTTTGCCATCGCCGCCCTGGTTGCGGGCACCTTTTCGGTCCGCGAGGTGGCCGCAAGCTTCGTCGTCGTGGCCGTCGGGGGATTCGCCGTCGGACTGGCCGTGGGGTATCTCGTGGGCCGGCTTCGCGACCTCCTGCGGCGGCTCCACGCCAGCGATCCGTTCATCGAGATCACGGTATCGCTGATGACGCCCTTTGCCGCCTATCTCATTGCGGAACCGCTGGGGGTCTCGGGGATCCTCTCGGTGGTGGCTGCCGGGTTGTATTCAGGCTGGCGGGATCCGATCCGGATGGACGCCGAGGTGCGCCAGACCGCGTGGGCCGTCTGGTCCATGGTGCTCTTCTGGCTCAACGGTCTCGCCTTCCTGCTCCTGGGAATCCAGTTCCCGCGCCTTCTGGATGCGGTCAGCCACGAGTATTCCCCGGCGGAGCTCGCGGTGTTCACCGCCGGGGTTGCCGGGGTGGCGGTCGTCGGGAGGATTCTCTGGATGTTCCCCGGCGCCTATTTTCCGTTCTGGTTGTCCCGGCGGGTGCGCGAGACGGAGGTGCGTCCCCGGTGGCAGGCGGTCGCGGTGGCGGGGTGGGCGGGCATGCGGGGCACGGTCACCCTCGCGGCGGCGATGTCCCTTCCCCTGACCCTGCCCGACGGGACGCCTTTTCCCCATCGCGACATCGTCATCTTCCTGGCGTTCGGCGTCATCGCCGTGACGCTGCTGCTCCAGGGGACCACCCTGGAATGGGTCATCCGCAGGCTGGGCTTGCGGGAGGATGATTCCCGGGCGCAGGAGGAACGCCTGGCGAGGACCACCGCGGTGGATGCCGGGCTGCTTTGTCTTCGCGCCGAGGAGTCCGGGGCCACCGACACGGAGGAGGCCGCCGCGCTGGGCGAGGTCATCGCCGAGTACGAGCGGCGCCTGGTGGAACTCACCACGGAAGGGGAGACGCAGGCCAGCGCCGGACGCCGCCGGGCCGCCGGACGCCGGCATCGCCTGGCGGCCGTGCAGGCGGAACGACAGGCGATCAACGACCTTTGGAGGCGGAATGTGATTTCCGATGAGGTCCACCGACCGCTCCAGCAACTGCTCGACTACGAGGAGTCGATGCTCGTCGCCAGGCCGTCCGCCGGCGGCCATTGAATCCAGGCCGGGCACGGACGTCACCGGGGACGATGGACGTGTTCAGGAACCGGGGTTCGTGGGTTGCGGCGAATGGCTCGCGGCGGATTCGGAGGGCTTCGCCGCCGGCGTGGAAGGGGCGGGGGCCGTCGTGTAGTTGAAGTAGCCGATGAACATTTCGTCGGCGGTCTGCTCTCCGAACCGCACGGTCGCGGTCGGATCCGGGTTCGCCGGATTCCCCGCCGAATTGTCAAAGGCCCCGGTGCACACGAGCCGGGTGCCGGCCGGAACCCGGAGGGGCGTCTTGAGCCGGTAGAGCGTCTGCCAGTTGAAGTCGTAGCGCGGAACGCTGAGGAGCGTTTCGCGGCGGCCGTCCGGGTACTCGGCGGCGTAGGTGAACCGTGCGCCGCGCAGGTGCATGTGGGGACAGAACTCGTGCAGGATGGATTCGCGCTCCAGGGTGAATTCGGCGCGCACGGGATGGGCATGGGCACCCGGGGGAATCTCAAACTCCGCGGTCGCCACCGCGCCGGTGACCAGTTCGCGCTCGGGTTTTCCCGGAGCGAAGTAGAGCGCCATCTCCGTCCGGTCCGTCTCCTCCCTTCCGGTGGTGGTATAGTGCATCTGGAACACAAACTGGGCGCCCTTCGGCAGAAACTTTCCAGTGCCCGCCGGGAAGAGGACGGCCTCGGTGCCGGGAACAAATCCCGCGAAGAAGCCGGATGCCCCGTCGTCCTGACGCGGCTCCAGGTGTCGCAGCGCCTCGGGGTAGCGAATGAACACCAGACAGTGGTGGACGACCTTGGCGTTTCCGGGACGGATGGTGACCCCGCGAAGCCAGGTGTCCTCGGTCACGGGTGAGGTGACGGTGAAGATCTGATAGGGGACCAGTCCCGTCGCCGCGATGTGGGCCGTTTCGGGCAGGGAGACAACCTGGTCCGGCGTGCCCAGCGGCCAGGCGGGCGTGGGTTGGGGCTGGGCCGCGGGAAGCGGATCGCTGCCTTCGCCCCGGGGCGTCCCCGCGGCGATCCAGGCGGCGAGAAGGGATTTCTCCCGGGGGGACAGGGCGCGGTTATTGGCAAAGGCACCGTGGTTTGGATCCGCATGCCACGGGGGCATGCGATCCTCCAGCAACACGTCCTGGATGGTCCCGGCGTGTCCGCGCACCTTTTCGTACCGGTCGAAGGCAAACGGGGCGACGTTGCCCCGGCTGTGGCATTCCACGCAGCGTGCGGCGAGAATCGGGGCGATGTCCCTCGCATAGTCGGGGACGGCCGGGGCCTCGAAGGAAATGGCGCATCCCTTGACCGGTGTCCGGACGACCTTGAGGGGCTCCCCGGCCGCCGCGGAAGCGAGGGCATCCGAAAGCGGGGTGCGGGTTGCCGCCGGCTTCTGTTGTCCGTAGTCGAGCCGGTCATCGATGGCGCCGCGATAGAGCACCCTCCAGGTGGCCGTTTCGATCACCAGCGCCTCGGCGGTCCGGCGGAGGTCGAGGGCGCGCGCGACCGTCTGGGACGGATCGAGGAGGATGGGGAACTCGATGCCGAACTCCCGGGCCTCGGTCGCGATCTCCGACGGGGTGTCCTCCGCATTGGCATTGATCAGGAAGAAGGCGGCGCCGCGGGGCTCAAAACGCTCACGGAGACGCTTCAACTCCGGAATCGAGTGCCGGACGATGGGACATCCGTTGCCCCCCACGAAGAGCACGATCCACCGGTGATCCCGCATCCGGTGGAGTTCGTGGGAGTCGCCCCGGTGATCCAGGGGCCGGAAATTGGGGACCGTGGCGGCGGGCTGGCCTTCGGTCGGCGTGGGGACGGCGGGTTCGGCGGCCGCCGGGAGGAGGAGTCGGACGACGAGCGGGAACCCCAGGATCAGACGCTTCATGACATTCACTGTTTCCTGACTAACGCCGGGGAACGCGCACCGGTTACAGGGGACTCTTCAAACCGTTTCGCCGTTCGTAGTGCAGGCTTTAGCCTGATCGGGGGGCGCGCCGGCGGGCGGAGGCTGGCCTGCGTGGGAGGGGAGCCGCCTGCAGGCTGTACTACGAACGCCCGTGCGTTGTGCAGGCTTTAGCCTGATCGGGGGGGGTGCGCCGGCGGGTGGTGGCTGGCGTGCGTGGGCGGGGAGCAGCCTAAAGGCTGGACTACGAACGACCGTTCGTAGTGCAGGCTTTAGCCTGATCGGGGGGGCTGCGCCGCCGGGGGCGGGGACCTCCCTTCACCCAGGTCTCCGAACCCCCGGACGTACGGCCGGGGTTTGCCCGTTCGGGGGGGGCGCGCCGGCGGGCGGCGGCTGGCGTGCGTGGGAGGGGAGCCGCCTCCAGGCTGGACTACCAACTCCCGTTCGTAGGGCAGGCTTTAGCCTGATCGGGGGGGCGCGCCGGCGGGCGGCGCCT